>NZ_JOPI01000055.1:0-207 GCF_002153695.1 Acetobacter sp. DsW_059 | reverse complement strand
TTGTGGAAGCGGTGGAGGTCGTAGCAGTAGCTGCGGTCGATTTAGCTTCCAGCGCGGTTACGCGCGCAGCCAGATCAGCACGTTCGAGACGCTCACAGAAAATCCCAAGAGACAGAAGCTCCTCATAGCGAACTGTCTGCTGTGTTGCCTGAGTTTTACCATCTGCTTCATAAACAGGTTCTTCTGTAGTGGTCGTGACGCCATCAA
>NZ_JOPI01000054.1:0-25166 GCF_002153695.1 Acetobacter sp. DsW_059 | reverse complement strand
GCCCCCGCAACCAAATCATATAAATCAGCGTAAAAAATGCTCCGGTTTTAAACCTCCGGAGCAATAAACGTATCCAGCGCAATCCCCTCAGCCTATTTGCCCGATGGGGCAGCAGCAATAACGTTTAATGACCAGCACCGTGAGGTCGGTACATTCTGATCCGACTGAGAGTTCGGCGTTGTTAAAACACACAACACATGCTGCTTCTGAAAAGACAGAGTGAATAAAATACCCGAATTTGCATAACCAGATGTCGCTATAATCTGAAAACCTTTGTTGAGTAATGTATCAAGAGAGTCTGACATCGGCTTAAGAGTGGTAGGAATATCCTGAGGACTATAGGGCGATTTTGCTCCTGCTTCAGGTAAAAAATCACTGGTTGTTTCAGCCATGCCTGATACTGGCGTGATAAGGCAACATGCTGCGATAAGAGAAAAAAGCTGTATTTTCATAAGAAAAATAAAATCCTTATAATTTGATTTAATCAGTATTTCCTGAAGTATCAGGATAACAGATAGTTTAGTTTTATATGATGAAAAATTACATCCTGTAACATATGGCATATAGCATGCAAAAATAGCGCAGAGCTTGTTTGATTTCTTTATTCCTTTTACCCTGCTCATGTTTAATTCATGGCAGGTTGAAAAACTATGATAATGTCTGCATCTTCAAACAGCGTGGAACCAGACTATGCAGCGCTGGAGAAAGCGTTAGTTGATACTGACCCGTTTCCTCATATTGTGGTGCCGCATTTTATTGGTAAGGAAGATCTGGCACGCCTGTTTCACGCCATGCCTGAAATTTCAGGAGGGGGGTCTTTCCCACCTTCGGCATTACGTTTATCGCCTCCTGTAGCGTCTCTTGTTGAGCAGATGCAGGGGCAGAAACTTAAGCAGATTATCGCAAAAAAGCTTAATCTTGATCTTGAAGATGCGCCTTCTATGCTGACGTTACGTGGCTGGACACGTGAGAAAGATGGTCGCATTCATACTGACTCGCTGACCAAAAGAGTGACAATCCTACTGTATCTCAACCCGGCAGGAGAGAAATGGGAAAAGCAGGATGGTTGCCTTCGCCTGCTGCGCAGTCCGCATGATATTGAAAACTACAGCCAGGAGATTATGCCGGTGGATGGTACTCTGGTTATTTTTCCTAACAGTGCTGCGGCCTGGCATGGGCACAGGCAGTTTGTAGGGCAGCGTTATACAATTCAGCTTAATTATATGACGAAAGATTTTCGCGCCCGTGCTGAGCTTTACCGTCATAAAATTTCGGCATTTGCTAAAAGATTTTCAAAATCTCATAGTAACTAACATGCATAGCCTGTCATAAAATAAGTGGAGAGATGTTATATGGCCCGGTCTTTTTTGCCAGACAGACAATTTAAGATAAATAAAATGCAGAATAAGCACAAAGCACCTTCTTTTTTATATCTTTTGACCGGTGCGGCACTCTGTTCGCTGACAGCGTTATCAACGGCCCAGGCTCAGACTGATGCAACGGCAGTGGCATCTCAGGCACAGGTTTCCTCCGTGCCAGAAATTGAAATGACCCCAATTCCTCCGGTACTTAATAGTGCGCAGGTTGTTCGTGCAACATTGCCTAACGGACTAAAGGTCGTAATTATTCCTGACCGTCTTGCTCCTGTTGTTACAACGCAGGTGAATTATCTGGTTGGCTCAGCTGAAGCTCCTGAAGGTTTCCCTGGTACAGCACATGCGCTTGAGCATATGATGTTTCGAGGTAGCAAAGGGCTTGATAAAGACCAGCTTGCAGCAATAGGCACACAGCTGGGTGGCGGATATAACGCGTTTACTACAGAAGATGTTACGCGTTATTTTTATACAGCACCGGCACGTGACCTCCCGGTTCTGCTCAGAATTGAAGCGTTGCGTATGCGTGGTCTGACCCTGAGTGACAAAGACTGGGAAAAAGAACGCGGTGCGATAGAGCAGGAAGTGTCCCGCGACCTTTCCAGCCCTGCTTACCGTTATATGGAGCAGCTTCAGTCTCTGGTGTTCTCAGGCACACCTTATGCTCACGATGCTTTGGGCACCCGGCCTTCGTTTGATAAAACTAATGCAGCTTTACTGCGTAAATTTTATGATCAGTGGTATGCTCCTAATAATGCCGTTCTTATTATTGCCGGCGATGTAAATCCCGTGACGGCACTTGAGCAGGTCCGCGATATTTTCGGTCCGCTTGAAAAGCGCACTTTGCCAGAACGACAGAAAATTACACCAAAGCAGCCTTCGGCGCAGACCTTAACATTCCCCACCGATTATCCTGTTGGTCTGGCTACCCTGGCGTTTCCGATGCCGGGGCGCACAGCGCAGGATTTTGCGACAGCAGACATTCTTTCCGATGTGCTGAGCAGCCAGCGTGGAGCGTTATATGAGCTGGTGCCTCAGGGTAAAGCACTTGAAACTGGTTTTGAATACTCTCCCAAAAAATATGGTGGTTTTGGTATAGCGCTTGCAGCTTTTCCTAAAGGAGGAGATTCTGCAAAAATTCTCGCTGAATTACGCAATGTTCTGAATAATATTCAGAAAAATGGAGTGCCGGCGGAGCTTGTTGAAGCCGCTAAGAAGCGTGAAATTGCACAGATGCAGTTTGCTGCCAATTCGGTCGAGGGGCTGGCGGGAATATGGTCAGATGCTCTGACTTTTAATGATCAGGATTCGCCCTGGGCAGCTGTGAAGGCTTATCAGGATGTTACACCTGAGGCCGTCAATAAGCTTGCGGCCTCATTACTGAACCCCGCGCACACTGTTGCTGCTATTCTGACACCTGAAAGTTCGGGGAAGGCAGTTTCAGAAAAAGGGTTTGGTGGTGCAGAGTCTTTTGCCTCACCGCCGGATAAACCTGTAAAATTGCCAGACTGGGCTGAACAGGCACTGTCGGCACTTGAGGCCCCGGTAGATGAACCAGCACCTTCAGTAAAAATTTTATCAAATGGTCTGAAGCTTATTGTCTGGCCGGCTCATGTTAGTCACACAGTGCAGCTTAGCGGTATGGTTGAACACACTCCAAGCCTGCAGCAGCCAAAGGGAAAAGAGGGCATCAGTGCTGTGACTAATGCACTTTTCTCATTTGGTACGATGCAGCATGATCGTCTTGCTTTTCAGAAAGCTCTGGATGATGTGCCTGCATGGGAAGACGCAGGCAGTAGCTTTTATGTTCAGACGCAGACCCGTGATTTTGAGAAAGGTGTTGCTCTTCTGGCTGAAAATGAGCTGCATCCTGCCTTTCCTGAAAAAGCTTTCCGTATTATTCAGGCTCAGACCGCGCAGACACAGGCAGGTATATTGCTTTCACCGGGGTATCTCTTTTCAAGGGCAATTAAAAAAGCACTTGTACCACACGATGATCCAACCTTACGTGAAGCAACGCCTGCAAGTATCATGAGTATTACTCATGAGGATGTTTTATCTTATTATCAGCACGCCTGGCGCCCTGACCTGACAACTATTGTTATTACGGGTGATATTACCCCCGAAAAAGCGCGTGAAGTAGTTGAGAGAGAGTTTGGTGCCTGGAAAAATGTCGGGCCGCGACCTGATCTTGATTTGCCTTCTATCCCTCTGAACAAGTCATCACGTGCAACTGTGCCGGATAAAAGTAATCTTCAGGATGAGGTTATACTGGCACAGACACTTGGTTTGCAGGTCAGAAACCCTGATCGTTATATGCTGTCTCTGGGTAATCAGGTTCTTGGTGATGGTGGCTTTTCTTCACGGCTTTATAAAGAGTTACGTGTTAAAACTGGCTATGTTTATTCGGTTGGCAGTCACTTTTCATGGGGCAGAACCAGAGCAAACTACAGTATAAATTATGGCTCAGACCCGGATAAAGTAGGTAAAGCTGCGAATCTGGCGTTAAAGAGTTTGCAGAATATGCAGACTTATCCCGTCACAGCAGAAGAGCTGGCTTTAGCTAAAGCAAGTCTTTTACGCAGTATTCCTCTGCAACGTGCCAGTCTGAGTGATATTGCTGATGAGTATCTGAGCCTTGAAGAGCTTGGTTTGCCGCTTGATACAGGTAACCGCGCTGCCAGAGCTTATTATAAAGCTACAGCTGCTGATGTGCAGAAAGCTTTTAAGAAATGGTTGCGTGTAGATGGTATGGCAGAAGTGGTTAAAGGGCCTCAGCCAACATGGTAAAATAACGTCAGATTATATAATCTGAAAAAAGGCCACATCAGAAATGATGCGGCCTTTTTTTAGTTAGTCAGCTTCGATAATCCTGAGTGTCGGACCTGAATGACGTTTAGGCGGCATATAAAGCTTCTGATCCGGTGGGGTTGGGTGGCGTAGTTCCATAATCAGTTCAAGATTATCGTGTGCGCTAAGGGCATCACGGACTGTTCTTGATTTATTGTGAACACGGTAACGGCAGAGAATTTCTGGCAGATAACCAGGTTCAAGGTTGTGGTCGATAAATTTTAGCCAGAAATCATAATCTTCCCAGCCACGATCAATGTCAGTAAAACCACCCAGCTCTGCCCATATGTTTTTTCGTATCAGGGCCATGACATCAACATAGTTATTTTTTTTGAGCAGTTCAGGGTTAAAAATATCTGCCCGTCCTATACCGCGGCGCTCTCCAAACTCTTCAAGCTGGCTATAGACAGCAGGAAACTGACCATTGTTCAGAGCCGCATAAAGCTTTTCAAGAGCGGTGGGGTAAAGTGTATTGTCAGCATCAATAATAAAGACACTCTCTCCTGCAGCGTGCTGAAAAGCCAGATTGCGTGAAAAAGAAGGTCCCTGGTTAAATGCGTTCGCCAGAAAGGTAATTTTGTAAAAGCGTTTTTTATGTTCTGTCAGCCATGACAAAATAATTTCATGCGTATCAGCTTCGTCAGATGCATCATCTATAATAATCAGATCAAGTGCCTCATGTGTCTGTGCAGCCAGAGATTCGAGACATTCTTTTATAAAGTCGGCATAATTATAGTTTGTCAGGCAAATGCTGATCAGGTCTGAAGGAACAGGCGTTGCTTTGCAGAAGGAAAAAATCTGGTTGGGAGCAGGGTCCCATGGTTTGGGAGAAATCATTGTACGGTGCTCCAGACAGAAGCAAGATAGCTTCTGATGTCGTTCAATTTGGAAAGAGCCAGAGATTTATTAGCAAAAACTCTGAAGCAGTTTTTTTGTATACGTGCAGCTTCAGCCATGCCGTCATCTGTATTCAGCAGCCATTCGATCAGATTAGGAATGTGTCGTGCAGATTCACTCAGATAATGTGTACCATTTTTATAAAGCGGATGAGGGAAGCATTCTTCGGTAACAACAACGGCTCCTGATGCCATATTCTGCTGGACGAGCCGGTGCCATTCAAAAAAACCAAAATCATCGCGGTGAATATTGAGAGCAATCTTGGAGCGTTCAGCGATGTAGCGTGGAAAATTTGCAGGAACAGAGTATTTACCAGAGTGGGTTAGTGGTCCATCTGTTTTTCTGTAGTATAAAAAGCAGGAATATTCGGTAAAAAATTCTGTATTATGACTGAAGAAACGTTCTCTGTTACCGGAGGTGTTTCCAAAAAAGCTGATATCAAGAGGCCGCTCTTCTAATGGGCATAAGGGGGAGGATGAATTCTTAGTTTCTTCAGACAATACTCTGAAGAAAGGATGTTTTTTTTCTGTTTGTGTCAGCGTTGTTTTTTTGACAGCTGGCAGAGGGTCGAAGTGAAAAACATTAAGACCTGTATTTTTAAAAGATGCCATATTCTGATGGCAGATATCAATAACGCCAGCTGACATCAGACAGTAAATCAGTCCTCTGGTGAACCAGAGTGTATGTGGCTGCTCAGTATTGAACATAATTGATGACGTAAGAATATCCTCATTTTTCCAGTGTTCGCTTCCGCTTAGGAAGAAGAATTCATGAGGTGCACAGAAAATGCATAGTTCCGGCCGTTCAGAAACGGGCGTTTTTTCAGTCATTAACTGCACATTTATTTTGCTTCTTTTGATGTAACTACAAAGTATTTCAGCTAGTTCCTGAATAAAGATGTTTCCTTCAGAGTGGTAAAAAACACCAACACTTTCTGGCAGAACAGCTTTCCCCGATGGTTTTGCGGGTGTGTAAGTCAGTTGCTGTTTACATTCCCAGCCCAGATGTTGCGCAATATGACGTGGTGAGAGAACGGTGCGCCCTTCACCAATGCCGTATAACAGAGCATGACGTGTTGCTGAGATACCTTCAAATTTTATATTGGGATTAGCAGCCTGATAATATTCAGGGTTAAAATATGGATATTTTTTAATTTTATTCAGGCAGTTTAAAAGAACTTCGTGAGAATTATTTTGTAATAATCCTTTTTCAAAGAAATAAAGATTTTCATTGTGTCTCAGGTAATGTGCAAATGGGTTTTCATCTTTTTCAAAAGTGCTCTGAAAAAGATTTTTATAAGTTTGTGTATTAAAGGTGTCATTAGGGTTTTTATTTTCATGACACCCAAAGAGAACGTAATGAATAATTGGATCTATTCCGGAATTTTTAACATCCGGGTAGCTGGTGAGATAAAATTCTGCATTAAATAACTGAGAACTAAGGATCGTTTGAATATCCTTTTTGTTCATAAGTGTTAGCGTGGTCATATGTATTCCTGCTGATCGTTTTATATCATCGTATCAGAATGACAGGAGTTTAGCATTTTTTAAGAGAATATCGGCATATTAAAGATATGCATCGGGTATTTGTCAGGATCTTCGGACTTCAGGATCAGTCTTGCTTTTTCATTACATTCATTAAATAGTATTAATATAAAATACAAAAACTTAAAATTAGTTAATTAAATTACATTTATTAAATTAATTAACCAGTAATAAATAACTTTTTTATAATAATTAAGTTTTGAATAACTAAAATTATCTGGACATATATCATAAAAAAAGCCTAAAGGAGGCGCAGAGTTGCTCATTACATTTAGTCAGGTGAAAAATGAAAGTGATTAACAGTAAAGCCCGCGTTAAACAGCCTGCGAAGCAAGCGGTTAAACAGCCTGCTAAACGTAAAGCAACCGTTGCAGCTAAAAAGCCTGTGCGGAAAGACTTTGTGCCCGATAAAATTTCGAGCACAGCCGATTTATCAGATATTGCTTCTATGTCAGAAGTTTACTTTACTAATTTTTCTGATGATGACGATACAACTTTGCGTCATGTAAGCGAAGCAGAACGCGCTATCCATTTTGATAGCGTCTGGTATTTGTCAGCTTATCCGGATGTAAGAGATGCCGGTATTGAGCCTGTAGAGCATTTTCTTCAGCACGGTATGCTCGAAGGGCGTAGCCCTAATGCAGCATTTAATGCTGAAAGCTATGTTAATGCTAACCCTGATATTGCTGCATTTCCATTTGGTCCGTTTATGCACTATGTCTGCTTTGGTTATCGCGAGAAAAGAGCGTTACGCTAACCCTTTTTTTTGTAACTAAGAGTGTTCGCCCGGGCATCTTTCCGGACATTCTCTTTTTATACAAAGGTTTTTTGTAGTCTGCTTATCTGATTCTACACAGAGTAAGCAGGTATGAAAATGACTTCAGTCAGTTTGTTGCCGGATGATATCCCCCTGCTATTCAGTAGGGGGATATTTTTTTGATAATAATTCAGACTATTTTTTGATATATTATTTATAGACAGAGCAGTATCAACGCATATCCATACTGCTCTTTTTTATAATTATGGGTTTTTATTTGAAGAAGATTTTTCTGCCTCAGGAGCATCAATAAGATCTTCTGTGAGTTTAATAGAATAGGCAGTTTGAGGAACAGCCTCGTGAGGTGGAACTTTACGGAAAAATTTCCAGCCGATGGTAAGCAGGCCTGCAATTATGGGGATTGAGCAGAAACTGAAGGTGCCTTCAGGGTAGTTAAACGCCATAAGAAGTAACACAGCAATGAAAAATGCCAGAGTGATCCATGAGGTAAAGGGTGCACCAGGCATAGGGAATGATGTTGGCGGAATTTTACCAGCATTAATCGCCTGTCTGAGTTTGATCTGAGACAAAACAATAAAACACCATGTGCCCAGAATGCCGATGGAGGAAAGACTGATCACTATTTCAAAGATTTCTGATGGCAAAAGGTAATTCATAAAAACGCCGACAATATAAACCGCTACAGTTGTAAAAATAGCAGCAGCAGGCACGGCACGTTTATTCATTTTTGTCAGGTAACGTGGTGCTGAGCCATCAAGAGCCAGTGCTCTGAGGATGCGGCCTGTTGAGTAAAGACCTGAGTTGAGGCTGGAGAGAGCTGCTGTCATGACGACAACATTCATAAAACTGCCAATACCTGAAACACCCAGACTCGAGAAAAAAGTGACAAAGGGGCTGACACCGGCTTTATAGCGGCTCCAGGGCAGAAGCAGCACAAGCAGGGTAATCGTGCCAATATAAAATAAAGCGATGCGCCACATAACAGAGTTAATTGCTTTGGGGAGTATTGTTTTTACATCTTCACACTCACCTGCTGCTGTACCAATCAGCTCAATACCGGCATAGGCAAAAATAACACCCTGAACGAGTACAAGGGTTGGCATGACTCCATGGGGGAAAAAACCACCATTTTCTGTAATCAGATGCAGGCCGGTTGTCTGATGCTCTACTGGGATACGCAGCCCGAGTACAGCAGCGCCAACAATCAGAAAAATAATGAGCGAGCTGACTTTTATAAGAGAAAACCAGAACTCCATTTCGCCAAACCAGCGCACTCCCACAAGGTTCATGCTTGTAATCAGCACAAGTGCCAGCAAAGCAAAGATCCATTGTGGCACACTGTGCATGGGCCCCCAGAAGCGCATATAAAGTGCGACGGCTGTAATGTCGCCAATACCTGACATGGCCCAGTTAAGAAAAGCCATAGACCCCGCGACGTAAGAGGCTTTAGGGCCCAGAAATTCCTGTGCGTAAGAGACAAAACTGCCGCTTGTGGGGCGATACATTACCAGCTCGCCCATAGCGCGCAGCATCATAAAGGCAAAGAAACCGCACACCAGATAAATAAGAGCCAGTGCCGGACCAACGGCCTCCAGCCTGGCACCAGCGCCAAGAAAAAGCCCACTGCCAATGGCTCCCCCGATGGAGATCATCTGAATCTGTCGTTTATTCAGTCCGCGGTGATATCCTTCAGAGGTCAGTTTCCCTGAAGAAGGCGTAGCCTCATTCAGGTCAGGAGGTGATGCTGTCATCCGGTTGTCCTTAGGCTGTGATTTCTGATTATACAGGAATTTGTAATCTGAGGCTTTTAAAGCCCAATAGTAGAAAAATACAGATAGTGATGCAGTGGAGATGTGTTTTTCATGTCGTTAAAATCTTCTGAAACTGTTCACCTGTGGTGTTATTCTCTCATTGTTATTTGTATATGATTCTAAATGAAGGATATAAAATCATTTCTTTGTTTAAACGATAATGGAAGCATTTAATTTTTTAAAGCATCTGAAAAATACATTCAGGCTTATATCATGGGCAGAATATCAGCATAAAACATGCATTATCTGCGTGTGTCATATTATTATATTTTTTAGTTATCCGGGGAATAATGGCTTTATCAGAGAAAAAAACTGTCTTGTCGGTCATTATCCTGGCAGGTCTGATAACATTTTTGCGCTGGCCTGAAATTTTGTCTGATGCACAGTTCTGGGCTGAAGACGGTATGTTCTGGTGGCCTGAGGCCCGGGCAAAAGGGCTGGCTAGTCTCTGGTTGCCTCATACCGGCTATTTTCAAACTGATGATCGCCTGGTTGCCCTGCTTGCTGTGTTCTTTCCTCTGGCATGGGGCCCGGCTTTATTTGCCTGTGCCGCGTTGTTTTTTGAGGTGTTACCGCCTGCGTTCCTGGTATCATCACGCTGTGCCGTAATATGTCCGTCTCTGTTGCTTCGCAGTTGCCTCGCTCTGGCATGGTGTGCGCTTCCTAATACATGGGAGGTGCATGGCAATCTGACCAACAGTCAGTGGCATCTGGGGCTATTATCTTTTCTCATTGTTATGTCATCACCGCCGCAAACCCGCAGATCCTGGATATTTGATATCTTTTTTCTGGGAGTAAGTGCCGTTAGTGGTCCCTTTAGTATTCTGCTTACACCTGTTGCCGCGTTACGGGCCTGGTGGCTGCCTTCAAAAGCCAGCATAACGAGGGTGATAATTCTGGGGGCAGGGGCTCTGATTCAGGCCGTGTGTATTTATATGTCTCAAAGAGGGGTGCCACCTCTTCTGGGGGCTACGCCGATGAATTTTGTGCGTCTTATGTCAGGGCAGGTTATTCTGGCAACTATAGTGGGGTGCCACCATTTGCCTCACTGGTACGGGCTGGCCATATGGCGGTATATGGTTTTGCCTTGCCTTCTTTTTATTGCTGCAGCCTGGTTGTGTCTTGATGCGGCATATCGCTGGTCTTCTTTTCGTTATGCGCTTTTCTTTACGGTGCTGATTCTGGAGGCTTGTCTTTCGCATCCGTTACCTCTGTCGCATGGCGAGCAGGTATGGGTCAGAATGAGAATGCCTGACACCGGTATGCGTTATCTTTTTTTACCCCTTGTTTTCTGGGTCAGTGTGGTGGTGGCTCAGGCTCTGGCAGCCCCCCGGGGCTGGACCAGAAATCTTGCTATCGTTTTTCTGGTTTTAATTATGTGTGTTGGTGTTCCGCGCGACTGGCGTTTTATGCCTGAGGCTGATCGTCAGTTTTATGACATCGCACACTATTTTGATCATGCTCCGCCTGGCACCAGAGTCACTATTCCTGTGCGCCCTGGTGCAGAAGCTGTTCTGATTCGTTAGGGGGAGGCCATAGCCGGGTGAAATTCGTCAGTGACCGGCCAGTTTACCGTAACGGGCGAGGTGTCAGGCCTGTGCCAGCGTTGCCGGAGGGAGAGTGCTGCTCCACTGGTTATTCTGAGTTGTGAAATGGCCGCTGCAACGGGTGCTTTATTACTAAGCGGCGCAGGTCGGACAGCACGTGAAGAGAGCCAGTATCCAGACCCGGCCAGACATGCACTCAGGGTTGTCAGCGCAAACATCATTCGCTCGAGTACTGAAGGGAATGGTAAGAACGTGCGCAGCAGAGAGCGCGCTTCATGTTCGCGTTCGTTTTGCGTGGCCTCAGTCGCCAGCAGGAGTTTATTTTCTGTGGTAGTGAGGCTCAGTATATTGTCAGTGCGAATATCCAGAGCGGGTAATTTAAGAGCTGTCATGCCCGACAGAGCATCGCGAAAGGCTTGTGATACGGTCTGAAACTCCTGCTGGAAGCAGGGAAGGAAAAGGGTCGCAGGTCGTTTGCATGGTGTTGTGCTGCGACTGGTCAGGCGGCGAATGGCCCATACGGTCAGGCGCTCACTACTGGTCAGGTCCGTCAGATAAACTGCTGAATGTGTCATGGCGTTCTTTCTGAGGGCGGTCCCTCAGCCTCTGAAAACTGCGTCTGCTCTTTCTTAGATGATAATGATTATTAATTGCAATATAAAACTGACGTTGCCAGTGCTGTGAAATGTATTTTCTGCTTTTCTTGTTCACAGGCTTGAGGCAGTACATAGAGCTATGTCATTCCTTACACATCTCTCCCTTCCTCTTCTGCGCAGGCTTGATCCTGAAACCGCACATGACATTGCTCTCGATGCGCTTACGCTCGGGCTGTCCGTGCCGGTAAAACGCCCGGTGGATGACCAGGCACTGGCTACGCATGCTTTAGGTTATCGCTTTTCGAATCCGATCGGTATTGCCGCAGGTTTTGATAAAAATGCCAGGGTGATGCGCCCTCTTGCTCAGATGGGCTTTGGCTTTGTCGAGGCCGGAACTGTCACGCCTAAAGCGCAGCCAGGTAACCCCCGGCCTCGTCTGTTCAGGCTCACTGAAGACCGTGCCGTGATTAATCGCATGGGGTTTAACAATCAGGGGATTGATCGTTTTGTTATAAGGCTTGCACGTCTTCATCGTCCGCTGTCGTCCGGGCGTGCAGGTGGTGCAGGTGTGCCAGCTGGTGCAAATCTTGGTATCAATAAGACAGGAGCTGACCCTGAACGCGATTATCCGGCACTTGTCGGGCGGGTGAAGGCTTATGTTAATTATATTGTCATTAATGTTTCTTCTCCCAATACACCAGGCCTGCGCGGCCTGCAGGATGCGGCACGCCTGAAAAGCATTCTTGATGCGATTATGGAGCGACACCCCGACAGCCCGCCGCTGCTGGTAAAGCTCGCGCCAGACCTTGAGGATGATGCGATTGCTCCTGTGGTTGAAGCGGCTATTGCTGGTGGTGCCCGAGGGTTTATTATTTCAAACACGACGCTGGCGCGTCCTGAATCGTTGCAGAGTGAGTTTAAGGCCGAAAGTGGTGGTCTTTCAGGCCGTCCTTTGCGCTCACGTGCAACGGATATGCTGCGCCTTGTTGCTCAGGTTTCCGCAGGGCGCATGACACTTATCGCCTGTGGCGGTATAGAGAGCGGCGCTGACATTCTTCAGCGTATTCGCCTTGGAGCGCATCTGGTTCAGGTTTATTCAGCTTTCGCGTATGAAGGGCCACCTCTGATCAGCCGTCTGAAAAAAGAGATGCTGGAGCTTATGCAGGCTGAAGGTATCAGGTCGCTTGAGGAGATTCGGGGGCAGGACCTCTGATGGCACAGAAACAGTCCGGGAGTGTAAAATGACAGGAATATCGTCTGTTGCTGACAGATACGACGGTTATGTTGTTGATTTGTGGGGCACCGTGCATGACGGGGTGCAGACTTACCCTGGTGTTATAGCCTGCCTTGAGGCGCTGCGCGCTGCAGGTAAACGGATTGTTCTGCTGTCAAATGCCCCCAGGCCTGCTGATGTTGTGCACCAGCAGTTGCAGAAATTTGGTGTGCATGCCTCTCTTTACGACGGTATCGTGACCAGTGGTGAGGTCGCCCGGTCGCTGTTGCGTGAGCGCACAGACCCGTGGTGTGCCCGGCTGGGGCGCAAAGTGCTGCATTTAGGCGGTCTGCATGATCTGGGCCTGTATGACGGACTGAACCTTGAGCAGGTGAGTGATGTTGAAGAGGCCGATTTTATTCTTAATGCCGGGCCGGATATCGAGCGCGGGGTAGAGGCCATTGACCCTTATTTGCCTGAGCTGCGTGCTGCTTTGACACGTGGCCTGCCGATGCTGTGTGCTAACCCTGATATGACCGTTATTAAGGGCGGGCAGAGAATGATCTGCGCTGGTGCACTGGCTTTGTTTTATGAGCAGGAAGGAGGCAATGTGCGCTGGGTCGGCAAGCCGTATGCTGAGGTTTATGAACCTGTTTTTGAGCTTCTGAACGTGCCTAAAGAGCGTATTCTGGCCGTTGGTGATGCACTGGCAACAGATATACGCGGTGCCACTGTTGCTGGTATTGATGGCGCCTGGATTCTGGGCGGTATTCACCAGGAGCTGCTCGACGCAGGTGATGAGCGGGTGGCAGAAATTGCCCGTGCGGCAGGTCTGGCCCCGGCCATTACGCTTAAACGTTTTACCTGGTAATGAGTCTCGTACAATGTTGCACCTGCCGGTTCAGGCAGGTGCACATGCAGTTTTAAAATCAGGGAGTGTCTGAGCCAGAAGGCCGCCCTGTCGCAGTGGGGCAACCCGTCGTGCCAGACCTGTTGAATCATCTGTTTCAACCATAATGCCACAAATTGTTGCTTCACCCGTTGCAGGTTGCAGGCGCTCGCCCGGCATTTTGCGCATAAATCGTGTCACCGCAGCGTCTTTGGTCATGCCAATGATGCTGTCGTAGTCACCGCACATGCCGGCATCCGTCTGAAAGGCAGTTCCGGCAGGTAAAATCCGATGATCAGCTGTGGGTGTATGGGTGTGTGTACCAACGACGAGCGAGGCTCGTCCGTCCATTGCGTTGCCAAAAGCCCATTTTTCACTGGTTGCTTCAGCATGAATATCGATCACAATGGCCTGGGTTGTCACGCCCAGGCGGTGGCGTGTCAGCAGCTCATTGGTACAGCGAAACGGGTCATCCAGCGGGTCCATAAACAGCCGGCCCATGACATTAATGACCAGGGCTTTACGGCCATCTGCCAGCTCAACCTGCACGCTGCCATTCCCCGGTGTGCCCGGAGGGAAGTTCAGGGGGCGGATAATGCGGGGAGCTGTGTCGATATGTGGGATAAGATCGCGCCGGTCCCAGCTGTGGTTGCCCAGAGTGATAACGTCAACACCGCCCTTAAACAGGTTTGTCGCGATATCGGGTGAGAGACCAAAACCGTGGCTGGCGTTTTCTGCATTAACAATAACCAGATCGAGAGAGAGCGTTTCACGCAGGCCTGGCAGACGTTCAAGCACGGCATCACGACCGCAGCGGCCAACAATATCTCCCAGAAATAAAATTCTCACACAATTGCCTTTCTGTGTCTCTCGTCAGTCAAAATATAATGTCTCCTTTTCTGTCACAATACAGGAAAGGGGTTTGTCATAGGTGCCGGTGGGCACTTTTTCTGTTTCCTGTAATGACAGGGCATATCCGATTGCCGTGATACCGGGCAGGGCAGCCAGTGTACGGTCATAATAGCCACCTCCGTAGCCCAGCCTGTTCCCCTGGCGGTCATATCCTACAAGCGGCACGAGAATCAGCTGGGGTTTGCGTTCTGGTCCGTCTGGCACAAATGTACCAAAACGCCCGGGCAGGAGGGGGGTGTCGGGTGTCCATACCCGAAATGTAAGAGCATGGCCACGGGGGGGAGTGTCGGGCAGTACAACACAACGACCTGCATTGCTGAGAGCATGGCAAACCGGACGGATATCCGCCTCATGCGGGAGAGGCCAGACACAGGCGACGGTCGCGCCGTGCGACGCCAGCAATACCGCTGACAGGCGCTGACACAATGCATCATCCTGAGCCGGGGTGCGCGCCTTCATAGCGCGCAGGCAATCAGCCCGCAGGCGCTTTTTTTCCTGTGTGAGTTCGTAAGAATCAGACATGAAAGGAGCAGAGTGCGGAGCCACCATGACCGTTGGTCTTTTCAACCTCCAGGACCTGCGAGTGCAGGTGGGCACCGGGTAATGTGACCAGGATCACAACAGAGCCAGCTCCCTAGGAAGTGCTTATCGGCCCAGGGGATGACATGCCTGACGCGTCGGGCAGCTCAGCGCCTTCATTGTACTCCTGCTCGATCATTGTTGCAAGACTTTCTGCGCGTTCAGCAAGGTCAGCCAGGCGGGACTGAGTAAAGTCATGCCTGGTGCGCATATATTCAGCTTCCTGTAGTGCTGCTGTTGTGGCTTCAGGCAGAACCCGCTGTGAGAGATCTTCAATTTCGTCAGCCATAACCAGGGCTACCAGCGCCAGCAGGTGGTTATCATTCGTAAAACCCAGGGAACGAAAGTGCCTGACACGTTTTTCGACAAGCTGGGCCATAGCCTGAAGGTGGCGTTCCTGCCCGTCTTCACAGCCCACCTGGTAGCTGTGTCCATTAATACGAATTGAAACAGTCGCCATAGTTCAGAGGTCTCCTGTCGCGTTAATCTCGTCCAGTGTATCACGTACGCGACTGATCAGGTGATCAAGGTGCGTCACGAGTGTCTGCGTTTGAGGAGGGTTGTCCCGATATGTGCGTTTATTATTTTCCAGTGCGAAGGAAATTCTTTGCAGTGCACGATCAAGACGGATAATCGGGTCTTTCTGCTCACCAGAATCGTCTGTGGAGGATGGGGTGTTCTCTGTTTGTATAGTGTCTGAGAAAGACTGCGCCACTGCCTGAATCCTGCATAATGTATGATTATTCCGACTCCTCAAAGGAATCACCCGCAAACACAATAACGTCAAGCGTAGTTATGAAAACCAGTTTATTTTTTTCGGCTAAAACGGATACTCTCTCATGGCTTACTCTTCACAATTTCGCTAGCGGAGTTGCTGCCTGTCAGCAGGCGAAGGAGCTGAGACCACATCCGGCTTTTGGTTTCATATCAGCGCCAGGTGCCGCTGGGTTTATGGGGGCAGGCTGGTGGCAGGCCCTGATTCGCGCCGTGCAGGAGCAGAGTGGCTATGCCTGCCCGCATATTCTCGACTGTGGCGCAGATCCTGGATACGCATTGTTTGCGGCCTCTCAGGGGCAGAAACTGATAGTGCTTGAAGCCCCATCTCCGGTGCTTGAGAGCGTTAATGAGGTTTATGAACGTCTGGGGGGACATGTTTTTTCCATGCGTCCACCATCATTTGACCTTATCAGCACGTTATCAGGCGTATAGGACCTTGCCGCCGTTTTGCAGCAGGGCTATTCGAAAGAATACATTCCAGGAGATGTCGCCCTGGAAGACTGATGTCATAGAAAGGATTTCATAATGACGCTTACCCCCACGGTTAAGGCTATCCTTAATCAGTATGAAAGCGATAATCCTGGAACAAAAACCAACCTTGCTCGCTTTCTGAATGCGGGAAAGCTGGCGGGTACAGGTAAGCTTGTTATTCTGCCTGTTGACCAGGGCTTTGAGCATGGTCCGGCACGTTCTTTTGCAGCTAACCCGGCTGCATATGACCCACACTATCATTTTCAGCTCGCTATTGAGGCTGGCCTGAGTGGTTATGCAGCTCCTCTGGGCATGCTGGAGTGTGGTGCTGCAACATATGCAGGCGAGATTCCTCTCATTCTTAAATGTAACAGCTCCAACAGCCTTGCCACTGAAAAAGACCAGGCCGTAACAGGCACGGTCGCTGATGCGCTGCGTCTGGGCTGTGCTGGTATTGGCTTCACGATCTATCCTGGTTCTGAATATTGCTTTGATCAGATGGAAGAGCTGCGTGAACTTGCGGCTGAAGCAAAATCAGTTGGTCTGGCTGTTATCGTATGGAGCTACCCCCGCGGGCCGCTTCTGAATAAAGCTGCTGAAACCGCGGTGGATGTTTGTGCTTATGCTGCACATATGGCCGCTCTGTGTGGTGCTCACATTATCAAAGTGAAACCCCCGCAGGAACTGGTTGCTCTTGATGCCTGCAAACCAGCTTATGAGCAGAACAAAGTCGACGTTGCTACTCTGGCAGCACGTATTCGCCATGTTGTTCAGTCATCTTTTGCCGGCCGTCGTATTGTTATCTTCTCTGGTGGTGATAAAACCGGTACAGACAACCTGCTAAGCACCATTCAGGGTATTCAGGATGGTGGTGGTTTTGGTTCGATTATCGGCCGTAATGTGTTCCAGCGTCCAAAAGCTGAAGCACTCGAGCTGCTTGATAAAATCACGACTATTTTTAAAGGCTGAAAAGCACAGGGGCAGAGGGAGTAAGACGATGACAGAGAGCCTGTATCTCTCTACCCCGGTTTTATACAGAGAGGCGGGCTTTTTGCCGCGCCTCTCACAATGTGTGGCCGATTACACACCCGCAGCAGTTTTGCTGCGTCTGGCTGATGATTCTGAGAAAAATCTCTGCGATTTCATTGCGCAGGTTTGTCCTGTTGTGCAGGGCACTGGTAGTGCGCTGATCCTTGAAGACCGGCCTGCACTGGCTCAGGGTACCGGGTGTGATGGCGTACACCTCTCTTCTGCTTTTACGGGCAGAACTATAAAGGACGTGAGGCGCCTGCTGGGAGATTCGATACAGCTGGGCGTTGCTGCGGGTATCAGCCGTGATGTTGCTATGTGTGCAGGTGAGGACGGAGCAGATTATATTCTGTTCGGTGAAGACGCTCCGCAGAGTGCCGCAGCCATTAAGGAGACGCAGCAGCTTATCAGCTGGTGGTCAATGATGATGGAATTACCCGCCGTGGCTCTGGTCCCTGCGCCACGGTCTATGGCAGGTTTTGTTGCTGCCCAGCCAGATTTTATAATGCCAGGCACAAACTTCTGGGAACAGCAGGAAGAGTGGAATCTCTCATCACTGGTATAGTGTTTACTGAAGTTTGCTTCAGGGCAGTTTCAGATCAGGTGGTGAGGAAAGAGTTTTAAGAGATTTTCTGGTGGTGCGGTGCCCTGGCAACGGCTGCGTTGCATTATCAGAGGTCGTTTTTTCCTGTGATGTGGGCAGCTTTATATTCTGCGTATCAGAGGCAGATGGCAGCATAATATTTTGTTCGTTGAGTGATGGTGCCGCAGGTAACTCAGCATTCTGCACGGCTACATTGCTGGCTGCGGCTGGTACGCTGCTGACAGCAGGCGTGGCAGATACGGCGGGCTTATCTGTATTTTGTGATATCCCGGCTGAAGGTGCGGGTAATGTCACGCTTTGTATTCTGGTTGCCGGTTTTACGTTCTGACTTTTTTTATTTTTAATTTGCCCGGTTTTTGTAGTTGCATCTGATTTTTTACGGGTGACAGGTGATGGCGTGACCGGAACCGCAGGCGGCTGAATGAGTGACTGGGTAAAGTAGAGTACACCATTAGATTGTGGAATACCCGTGACCCACAGACGGGACGACATGCCCGCACCATTACTGATAATAATCTGCGGCGCCGGTGATGCTTCAAGGCTGACAAGCAGAGGTCTGCCATATACTGTTGGCAGCTGTACTGTGTGTCCCGGTGTGGTCTGTATAGCGGTTTTCAGCTTTTGCAGCGGCCACTTTCCTGTGACAATAGTATATGACAGAAGCTGTCTGAGTGCCGGCTGGCTCTGAGGGGACATTAATGCGCCTCCCGTCTGAGCCGAGTATGTTTCCAGTGCGGAGTTAGGAATGGCAAAAACCGTGTAAGGTCCTTCACGCTGAAGTAAATTCAGCAGGCCGGTATTTTGCAGACCACGTGTATAATCTGCCAGTTCAATAGAGGTTAGCAGAGTTTCTGCAATGGGTCTGTCGCAATAGGCAGGTGTTTCGGGGTCCGGGTAGGCAATAGCACTGTCAGGCGGAAGCTTAGATTTGTCAGCTTCAGATTTTCTGGCTGATGCAGCAGGATAAGTGCGGGTACCTGAGACCGTTGGCATCATATAGGCACAGGTCGACGACTGGGTTGTAAACACATCCTGTCGGGCTGAGCTCTGACACCCGGTAAGCGTCAGAAGACCTGTTAATGCAGGCAAAACAGCAGCAGGTTTCATCAGACCAGCAAAGGGCTTGTATTTAAAAAAAGTAAGAGCGTGTGTTTGCCCCATAATGGTCTCCAGAATATCATACCCGATACAGTTTCTGGTCGGGTCTGTATAATGAGACGACCAGGACAAACACATGAAGTATTTATTAGTGGTTAGCAGCCATTTCCACGCAATGTCCAGCCTGTCACGACATTATTTACTACATCAAAGAGTGTCTGACACGTGTAGGTATAGGCTGTTGATGAGTAACTGCCTCCACCCCATCCTGGTCCGCCCCAGCCCCATCCTGGTCCGCCCCAGCCCCAGCCGCCCCATCCTGGTCCGCCATATCCCATGCCACCATATCCCATGCCGCCTATACTGTTATAGTCGGTCTGCTGGTCAATATAGGCATAAAAAGTATGACCATCGACCTGGAATTCGCGTGTGGGGACACCAAGTACCTGAACAATCTCGACAGGGCTTTTCCCGATCAGAGAGTTATATACATGGCGTTGTTTAGCAGAGGGCACCTGGCATGCCGCCAGAGGGAGGATGCTTGCCAGGAGAAGACATTTTTTATAGGACATCGCCATATTCCTAACAGGGAAACCACCTCACTGCCTGTGAAACAGGCAGGGGTATGAGATACTGACAGATTCTTTGATTTACAGTGTCATGCGCCCAGCCACAAGACATCCTTTATACGCTGCGTGCCACAGGCCAGCATAATCAGCCGGTCAAACCCAAGGGCAATACCCGAACAGGGGGGCATGTGGGGCAGGGCAGCCAGTAGTTTTTCATCAGCTGGCCAGTCAGCGCGCTCAGGGTAGTGCCTGCGTCTCATGCTCCGGTCAGCTTCAAAGCGCACGCGCTGCTCAGCCGGGTCGGTTAGTTCTTCAAAAGCATTCGCGAGTTCGAGGCCAGCAGCATAAAGTTCAAATCGCAGCGCCGTAGCCGGATTCGCAGGGTCACGACGTGCAAGAGCTGCCTGGCTGGCGGGCCAGTGCGTTAAAAATGTTGGCTGCGTGCGCCCGATAACGGGCTCAATACGTTCGAGAAGAAGGCGAAAAAACAGATCTTCCCATGTTTCATTCTCTCGCAGTGAGCAGCCTGCGGCGTCAGCAAGCTTTTGGGCGTTCCCTTCGGTTGGCAGCAGGTCAATATTTGCATGACGCTGAAAAGCTTCCGCCATTGTCAGACGTTCAAACGGACGTGTCAGGTCGAGTGTTATGTCCGGGCCGTCAAATTTCGGACAGGTGAGAGCAGGAGGCAGCACTGCCTTGAGAAGGGCTTCGGTTTCATCCATCAGACCATCGAGGTTCAGGTGAGGGTGATACCATTCAAGCATTGTAAATTCTGGCAGATGCAGGTTGCTTTGCTCGCCATTCCGCCATACACGGGCAAACTGAAAAACAGGCAGACCAGTTGCGGCAACGATGCGCTTCATCGCAAATTCCGGGCTGGTGTGCAAAAACAGCGTCTCACGGGTACCCTGCGGTGTTTCCCGCATGGTCTCAAATGGGTAGAGATGCACTTCCTCTCCGGGCACGGTAACGGCACAGGGGGTTTCAACCTCAAGATGTCCACGGCTTTCGAGAAATGCCCTGATTCCCCGTTTTATCAGGTCGCGGCGATAGAGAAAGGGCAGGCGATCGCGGATGCGGTCAGGGTCAGAATCAGGAGTGAGGGGCTGTGGCTGGGCGTGCATGAGGAGAGAATCAGACATGGTAAGAGGAGGACAGTGATATGGCAGAGAACGATAAAGCGGGTGTCCTACCGCGTAAGCTGCTCCGTACGCCACAGGATCTGATTATTGCAGGCTTAGCACCTGCTGAACAGCGTGACGCGCTGGAGGCTGTGGCCCGGCAATATGCGACAGCGGTGCCGCCGGCGTTTCAGGCATTAATAGAAACGCCGGATGACCCGATTGGTCTCCAGGTTATTCCTTCTCCTGAAGAGCTGCTGATAACACCTGAGGAGCGCTCTGACCCCATTGGTGATGAGGCACTTTCACCCGTGCCGGGCATTGTACATCGTTATCCTGACCGGGCGTTGCTGAAACCGCTCCTTGTATGTCCGCTTTATTGCCGCTTTTGTTTCAGACGTGAGCATGTCGGTCCCGATGGTGGTGTGCTTGATGAAGCAGCACTTGATGTCGCATTGAACTGGCTGAGTGAGCACACGCAGATTCAGGAGGTTATTCTGACGGGGGGAGACCCTCTGATGCTTTCGCCCCGCCGGCTTGAGAAGATTATGCAGGCTCTTTCAGCTATGCCTCATGTTACGACGATTCGTCTGCATACGCGTGTGCCGGTTGCGGCCCCTGAGCGAATGACACCGGCTATGCTTGATGCGCTGGAATCTGATAAAGCTGTCTGGATAGCGGTGCACATTAATCATGTACGTGAGATGACCTCCGCCGCGCAGGATGTTCTCAAACGTCTGGTCAGACAGGGTATCCCGCTGCTCGGGCAGTCTGTTTTGCTACGTGGTGTGAACGACAGCACAGAAGCACTTGAAGCTTTGTTTCGTGCTATGGTTGCTGTGCGTATGCGCCCTTATTATTTGCATCAGCTGGATCAGGCCCCGGGTACGGCGCGTTTTCATGTGCCGGTTGAAGAGGGGCAGCGTCTTCTGGCTGGTTTGCGGGGGCGTGTTACAGGCCTGGCATGGCCTGTTTATGTACTCGATATTCCTGGTGGCTACGGTAAAATTCCGCTTGGCCCAGGTTATGTTGATGGCCCGCTTGAGGTGCGTGATCCCTTTGGGCAGAGCCATCATCTCGACCGGCTTTAGGAGCTGAACGGTTGTATTAATCAGTGCCGTAGCGGGGGTTTCTGGGGCCGTAGAGAAGACCATCAGGTGGCCCGGCAGAGAGCAGGCGAGCATCTGTCACACGGGCGACTGAAAAGCTCTCGTCGCTCAGAGAGCTAATGGTTTGTTTAATCAGTGCACCCACGATACCGTTCATCTGAAAGCCACCTGCATCCTGATCAGTGGCGCTGGCAGAGCCACTCCATAAAATACTGCCATCTTTCAGGTCGACCAGCCTGGCTGAAACCGTGACAATCGTATTACTGCTCAGAATATTGTAAGACGTGCCGTAAGAGGTGACTGTGCTGTAGAGCGCGGCATCGGCACCGAAAATAGCACGTAATTTTGCAGCAGGCACCTGCATAATGTCGTCTGGTGCATCCAGTCCGTTATGGCGGAATGTCTCCATTTCTACAGCTACCGGCACGACGTAGTAACCATCTTCCGCAATTGGCATCGTCATTTGAGACATGACACCTGCCGTAGCCTTGATATCGTTTGTATGGTTGACCGGCGGCATAACCAGAACAGAACGGGGCCTGGCGTTACGAAATGCTGTATAGTCAGGCGGAGACTTGCTGGCGCAGGCAACCAGAGTAAGTGTGGCAGACAGGCTGGCGCATAGTCGCAAGGCGCGTGAGAATGTCATGAAGATGCCTTTTGTGTCGGCCGGCCAAGATTTTTTAGCAGGAAGTCCATGTAGGTCGTGGATTCAGGAAACTGCATTTTTTCTTTATTCAGCTCCTGTTGTGCCTGGTCAGTTTTACCATCCGCAGCGTAGAGCATACCCAGATGCGCATGAAACCCGGGTGGCAGAGCCAGGTTTTTTGCCGTTGCTTTCTGCTCGTCTTTTTCCAGATCGAGAATCTGCTTTGTCGGGTCGGTTGTGCCCTGCATATAAACATATTGCCGGGTCTGAAAATTCTGCCAGCTATACAGGGGCGGTGTGCTCTTGCCACAGCCTGCCAGCCCCGACAGCAGCAGCAGGCTGGTCAGTGCTTTTTTTGATAGTATCATGTAGTGTCAGAGCCCGTTGCTGAAAATTATCGCATCTGTCCGGCATCGACCTGCTGCGCCAGGTGGTTCACCGCATCCTGAATTGCCAGGTCAAGCACCTTGCCGTTGAGCGTTGAGTCATAACCAGCCGTGGTGCCAAAGCCAATGATATCGCGGTTTGTCAGTTTATATTCAGCGGCTCCTTCACTGGTGGCCACAACCTGTGAAGTCAGAGGGTTAACAATCTGTATACTGACTTTGGCATATGCGATCTGATGGCGGCCATGACCAAGAATGCCAAACAGCTCCATATCGCCGGTTTCTTTACGGCCAAAGGCGGTAACATCACCTGTAATCAGATAGTTTGCGCCTTTAATTGATTGCTGTTCTTTTAAAAAGCCCGCTTCAAGCTTGCCTTCTGTCAGGTTGTCGCGGTCCATCACATTAAAGCGCCCGCTTTGCTGCAAACGTGTCAGAAGGATGGTGCGGGCCTGGTTGCCAAGACGGTCAATGCCATCAGAGAAAATACCGTTCATATAGTTTGAACGATTGGCAAATTTACCAGCAGCGATATTAACGCGTGGTCCGTTATAGGGGGTCTGGGCGCTTGCAACGACAGGCACCGGGACTGTGTGCGATGATTCGGTTGCACATCCCGATAACAGTAAACCAGCCAGCATGAAGCTGCTTACACACCGTATTGAACGCAAGGCTTTTACTCCGGGGATAAACATTACATTTTTGTTTATATACATGATTTTAAATTAATCCAGAATGTAATTTGGTCCTGTTTCGTAAAGAGTTCTCTGATCTGCTCTTCCGTAAAACGACAACGTCTTATCTGTTCGTGCCCGTCGTGATCGGAGATTATTTTTAAACGGCTACATTACTGGGGGAGGGGGTTACATTAGTATTAGTCTGCCAGTTTTCGTCGACTGGAACAGTGTGACAACTCTTCCAGTCTGAAAATTATCTCCATGAGAGGTCAATTTAAGCCTGCAGACTTAAAGATGACAGCATCTCCTTTGATTTGCTTATTGTCTGTACATTTCCCTGGGAGCTATTAAATTCATTTTTTTTTCTTCATGTCGTTCTATTTCATCAAAGAATAATTTTATTTTTTCTTCTTTTATTGAGAAATAGTAGTTATTATTTGAGTCAACACTGGTTTCATCGTGATAGCACAGAAAATTCTTATCGTTATAAATTCTTCCAAGGTTAACCTGAACTTCCGTTAATGGATTTAAGGTACCGATGGTCATGCCATAAGAGTTAAAAACAGATGCATGCTGCGCTGATCCATGTTCACCTACCTGACATGAGGTATTCGCCATAAGATCAATTTGTTCTTGTATAGGAAGTGTTTCAGGGCGTACAATCGAGAAGCCTCTTGATGTGGCCATTTCTTCAAAAAAGTCTTGTTGTACAAAAATTCTTTGATTGTTTTTATTTTTTTCCCAGGATTTTCTTGATAGACAAATGCGTTTGAATGGTCTGTCAGAAATCATATTTCTGGGAATATTATCATAAAACTCTTTTATGAAGCCATGAAATTTATAGTGCCGGCTTGGAAAGGACGAAAGAATAACATTGTTTAAATGAAAAATATCATTTTCATGGTCAAAAAAGATTAAGCTTTCTTCTTTTATTCCCAACAGATAACTTAACAGATCTATGGCCCATTTAGGGGTCTTTTTTGGTATTATAAATTTTTTATTGTAAAAATCATCTCCAATATGTTTTTTTATGGCGCCTAAGCGTGGAAGGTCGTCAACCAGATAATGACCATAGCATCCATAACCTGCACTAAATGCAATTATGACTTCGTCATCTATAACACGTGTTATGTTATCTTTTTCCGGCTTTTTCCAAAATCCATTTTTATATTCGTCTTCAGCGACAAAAGATAAATACGTTTCGAAATTAATTAACCGGCCGTTTGACCATATGCAGGCATGGCCAGATAAAGCTATATTTTTCATTCTGACAACATCTATAGACGACATAGCATATGAATGTTGAGACTGGCCAGATATAACGGGATTGGCGTCGTTTCCAATGACAGATATGTTATCATTTCTATTAGATATATAATTATCAGAAACTATTGTGTTTTCATAAAATATAGAATCATTTTTTACCCAGCTTTCTTTACTTAATGATTTAAAGCTAATGGCTGATGATTGATTGTCATTCGATAGCTCTTCCTCGGAAATTCCATCGTGTACATAAGATTTAAATAAATCTTCAGGTAAGAAATTTATATTATTTTTTTCAAAAAAATCTATATTAAGTACGTAAAAATCTAGTATAAAATCATTGAAAGCATTTCGGCTTGAAAATCTGTTATAATCAAAATTACTACCCATATGATCTAATTTTTCAATGAGATCATATAAATAT
>NZ_JOPI01000005.1:0-48296 GCF_002153695.1 Acetobacter sp. DsW_059 | reverse complement strand
GCCGTGAAAGGGCGGTGTCCTAGGCCTCTAGACGAACGGGACTGGAGGCGTGAGTGCTCATCTATAGGTGTTTTTTTTTATGGTCAAGGTCTTATTTAAAAAAAGTGTTTTTTTGTCAGACCTGCAATGTTTTTGAATAAGAGAGAGAGACAGATGACAAAATTCATTAGCCCTTCATCTGCGGGAATTTTGTGTAAAGGCTTTGCTTTTTTATTGTTTGGTGGTGTTTTTGCTGCCGGTGATGTGCTGGCTCAGCCTGCCAGTGCGGCCTCTGCTCCTGTGGCGGCCAGGCCTTATCGCCAGTGTAACCTGACCGCCGGGCAACAGTCATTTTGTGGCGGGCTTTATTCCGGCACAGCCATCATCCGCTCTCAGGGAGCATACAGGAAATGTGACCTGAGCGTGGGGCAGGTGTCATTTTGTGGCGGGCCTTATACAGGCAGGGCCGTTATTCGTGAGCAGGGTATTTATCGTGAGTGTGACCTGAGCGTGGGGCAAAGGCTGTTTTGTCGTGCACCTTATACAGGTTACACGGTTACAGCCTCTGCGCCCTGAAGGTGCTTTAAAGAATATGCCGCCCAAACAGGCTGGCGGTCAGGTCGGTCAGCAGGTGCGCTGTTTTGCCTCTGACATCCAGAAAAGGGTTAAGCTCTGCCAGGTCGAGCGAGGTAACCAGCCCGCTGTCATGCAGAATTTCCATAATCAGATGGGCTTCGCGAAAAGTGATGCCACCGGGCACTACGGTGCCACCGCCTGGTGCGATTTCGGGGTCAAGAAAGTCAACATCCAGGCTGACATGTAAGCGTCCGCCGGCATGTTCCACCCGTTCAAGAAAATGGGTCAGTGGCCTGATCACACCGCTCTCATCCAGGGTGCGCATGTCAAAAACAGTGACACCAATATCACGTGCGTGGCGTTTCTCTTCCGGGTCAACGGAGCGGATGCCCATCATGTACATATTATGGGGGCCAACCGGTGCAGCAAGGGGAGGGAGCCCCTCAAACCCTGTCTGTCCGGTAAAATAGGCAACAGGTGTACCGTGCAGATTACCGCTGGTGGTGGTGTGCAGTGTGTGCAGGTCTGTATGCGCATCAAGCCAGAGCACAAACTGAGGCTGATTAAGCTCAGCAGCATGTTGCGCTATGCCTGCCACAGTGCCGGCAGACATGGAGTGGTCACCGCCCATAAAAACAGGCACATCGCATGTACGGGCCATCTGCAGGGCATGGCGGGTCAGGCTGCTGGTCCAGGCAACCATGTCGGGCAGATGATGCACAGCCGGGTTGGTGTGGTTAACGTTCTGGTACTGGTCGGGCTGGGCATCTCCCAGGTCAGTGACATCCCAGCCAAGCTGGCGCAGTGTGTCAGGCAGTCCGGCTGTGCGCAGGGCGGCAGGGCCCATAATACAGCCCTTACGGGAGGCACCGGTTTGCACGGGCACACCCAGAATATGGCATGTTTTCATAACTATTTTATCCCTTCGCACTATAGGGGTGAGGGGGGAGGCCGGGCTCCTTTGCGTGTCAGTGCACGCGCGTGGCTCTCTTGTTACTCTGGATTGTTTTACACGGGCAAGAGTTCGCGCTTCTGTATGTCTGAACTTTCAGGAGGGATGGGTATTTTCGTGTATAACCGTATGATTATTAATTAAAAAACAAATAATTCTTTAAAAAAATTATGATTTGACTAAATATAAATAAACTTATTCATATTTTTTATTGTGAGAGCGGTAAGGCATATGACCTCAGAAACTGTGTCATCTTCTGACGATTATGAAAAAACCATTGAGAATTATGATAATTTTTATCATAAACTACGTCAGCGTTATGATGGGCTAAGCCCGCGCCTGCGTCAGTTTGCTGATTTTGTTGTCAGCCACCCGGAAGAATTTGCCATGGGTACGGCTAAAGTCCTGTCTGAAACAGCGGGCGTGCAGCCTTCGACAATTGTAAGATTTGCACACGCTCTGGGCTTTGAAAGTTTTTCTGAGTTACATTCTGTTTTTAAAAAGTATTTTTTCCAGCGCAGCCTGCAGCATGAAGCCTGGGCAGCAGCGCTCAGGCGCTCAGATGGTCAGCCCGCGCGTGCTGGTAACCTGCTTGACGGGTTTTGCCGGGCGGCAGGTTTGTCACTCGATGCCGTGTGCAGGGAAACCCGGCCTGAACGGCTCGAGGCGGCAGCTGATATCCTGGCATCGGCCAGAGTGATTTATATTCTGGGGCTTAAAGAAAGCATGCCTGTGGCACGCCTGGTTGCATATTATTTTTCCGTCAGAGGGATAGCACATTGTCTGATCGGCCTCGAAAGCGGAATGGAGTATGATGCTATACGCCGTGCAGGCCCGGAAGATGCGGCTGTCGTGCTCTCTTTCTCGCCATATTTTGAGCAGACGACGGAGCTGAGCCAGCGGCTTGAAAGCTATGGGGTGAGCATGGTTGCGTTTACTGACAGGGCTGCCAGCCCCGTTATCCCTAAAACCGGTTTATGGTTCGAGTGCCGTGAAGCAGACCATCGGGGGTTTCGTTTTCATGCTTCCGCATTTTTACTGGGTGCGGTGTTAGCCTGTGCCGTGTCGGAGCGGCGGCGCCCCACGCCCGTCAGGCAGGAGGCACCATGACGGCCTGCCCCCCCGTACAGGGGGCAGGAGCGTGCTTGTAGCTTAATTTTTTACAGTCAGCCCGCGTGAAACCAGCATTGGCCCGATGTCAGGGTCTTTGCCGTAGAAGGCTTTAAACATGGGCTCATAATCCTGTGTATGACCGCGTGAGAGGATCATATCACGGAAGCGCTGCCCGTTTTCACGTGTCAGGCCACCATGTTTTACAAACCAGTCATAGCTGTCATCACACAGCATCTGCGTCCACAGATAGGCATAATACCCAGCTGAGTACCCGTTGCTCCAGATATGCAGGAAGTAGCTTGAACGATAACGCGGCGGGATATCCGTCGTGTTGAGGCCCATTTTGCTCAGAGCATTTTTCTCAAACACATCAACGTCCTGCCTGGGGGCGGAGGCATTCAGGCTGTGCCAGTCCAGGTCAAGTTCAGCAGCGGAGACGATTTCGCCCATTCTGTAACCGGCATCGAAAGAAGAGGATTCTTTCAGGCGTTTTACCAGGTCAGCAGGCATAGGCGCGCCGGTTTTATAATTAACGGCATAATGTGCCAGCACGGTTGGCTCCAGCGACCAGTGCTCATTGAACTGCGACGGGAACTCAACAAAGTCACGGGCTACCGCTGTGCCTGAAAGAATAGGGTAGGTCTGTGCCGCAAACAGCCCATGCAGTGCATGGCCAAATTCGTGGAACATGGTGACAACATCATCATAAGAGATGAGGGCAGGCTGACCTTTTTCAGGTTTTGCAAAATTGCCGACGTTATAAATAACTGGTTTTGTGCCCAGCAGTTTTGACTGGCCAACAAAATTCGACATCCATGCGCCGCCGTTTTTGTTGTCACGCTGGAAGTAGTCAAAATACATCAGCCCCAGTGGTGAGTTGTCTTTGTCAAACACTTCAAAGACCATCACATCAGGGTTATAAACCGGAATGTCGGTGCGGCGTTTAAAGGTGATGCCATAGAGCTTGTTAGCGGCAAAGAACACACCGTCAGTCAGCACGCGGTTCAGCTCAAAATAAGGCTTCAGCTGGCTCTCATCGAGGTGGAATTTCTCTTTACGCAGCCTGTCTGCATAATAAGACCAGTCCCATGGCTGGAGAGCAAAGCTGTCTTTGCCGTCTTTTTTGTTCTGCTGGTCAATAAAAGCCTGAAGGTCGGTGACTTCCTGTTTCTGCTTGGCAGCCAGGGCAGGCAGCATTTTGCTAATGAACTGATGGATCTGAGCTGGTGTGCTGGCCATCTGATCAGAAAGGATGTAGCTGGCATAGTCAGAATAACCAAACAGAGCCGCTTTCCGGGCGCGCAGCTGTGCAATGGTGGCAATAGTGTCGCGGGTGTCGTTTGCACCACCCTGCTCAGCGCGGGTCCATGAATGTTCAAACAATGCCTGACGTGTGGCGCGGTCATCCATAGAAGAGAAAATCGGCTGCTGTGTAGTGTTTTGCAGCGCGATAAGCCATTTACCATTCAGGTTGCGGCCGGCTGCTGCTGTTGCGGCCTGGTTCAGCGCGGCGTCATCAAGGCCAGCCAGAGCGGCTTTATCGGGCACAATAAGAGCTGCGGCTTTTGTGGCAGCCAGCAGTTTTTGCTGAAACTGTGTTTCGAGTTTTGAAAGCTGTGTGTTGAGTGCGCGCAGCTTTGCTTTTTCTTCATCAGTCAGTTTTGCACCTGAATGAATAAAAGCCTGGTAGTAAATGTTAATGACCTGTTTTTGTTCGGCATTCAGCCCCAGAGCATCCTGGCGGGCATGCAGAAACTGTACACGGGCAAACAAAGCGGGGTTCATATAAATGGCATCAGCGTGCGCTGAGAGCAGCGGTGCAATCGCTTCCTGCACTTTGTCCAGAGCCGGGTTGGTGTTTGCACTGTAAACACCATTGAAGGTTTCCTGCACACGGTCGAGCAGGCGGCCTGAGCGCTCGAGTGCAACAATGGTGTTGTCAAACGTTGCTGACTCAGGGTTCGTGGCAATTTTGTTAATTTCTGCGGCCTGCTCACTCATGCCCTGCATAAAAGCGGGCTGGTAGTCACTGTCTTTGATCTGGTCAAAGCGTGGAGCGTGATAAGGCAGAGTGCTTTCTGTCGCAAACGGATTGGTTGCGGGCAGTGCGTCAGCCAGCGCATGGGTGCTGCTGCCGGCAAGGCAGGTGGCTGTTGTCAGAGCATAAAGCCATGAGCGATTCTTAAGCATTATAACGTCCCGGCAGTATCTGTGCTTCAGCCAGAAGGCGAAAGCACATCAGGGTTGCAATGCATTCTGAGTTATGGGGCAGCGTGCGGGGTGTCAAGTAAAGTGCGGAGCCCCGAAAGGGGGAAGATTGGTAAAAAAAGCACAGTTGCTTGATTTTCTAAGGTTTTTTATGTGGCAGGGTGTGGCATATTTTTGTTGCCAATAAGCAACAATGAGGTCTTATATTTACAATAATGTCATTAAATTAATTTACTGTAATAAATAAAGTCAGCATGCTGATACCCGACCGGAATCGCTCTGTGCCGTGGATGCAGGATTCGTGCTGAAATGAATAAAACTGATGTAAAACGAATAAATTTATCCCGTTATTCTTTAATACTGTTGTCTGCTTTGCCTGCTCTGATGCCGTGGTGCTGGTCTGATATGGCCGAAGCTCAGAGCGAAGAGCGCCCGGCATCAGAGGTCCGGAGTCCGAAGAAGGCGGTGCAGCATAAAAAAGTCTATGCCAGTAAGGGGCATACGCAGCCACAGGGAGCTGCTCAGTCTGCCGCGGCTGCGGTTTCGTCCGGGGCGGAGGTTCCGTCTTCTGTCGTCAGGAAAGTGCAGCAGGATACTGTTCTTTCCGGCAGGAAGGAGACCGTCACGGTCACAGGTTCGCGCCTGCAAAAGGGGCGCCTGACCGACAATATGGCGTCAATGACACTTGGCGAAGATCAGATCAGGCATCGGGGCTACACCAATATTGGTATGGCCCTGATGACTGAAAACCCGAATTACAGCACACCGGCTAACAGCCCTGTGGGGGCAGCAGGAGGTGCTTTCGGTGCCGGGCAGACTTATGGTGATTTGCTGGGGCTGGGAGCTCAGCGCACGCTGACGCTGGTGAATGGCCGGCGTTTTGTATCATCCTCTACGGCTTCGCAGTTTAGTGCGGTACAGGGCTCCCCGGTTGACCTGGCAAACATCCCCACTTTGCTGATTAAAAAAGTTGATGTGGTCGTGGGTTCCGGCGGGCCGGTTTATGGGTCTGACGCTATTGCGGGTGTGCAGAACTTTATTCTGGATGATGATTATAAAGGCGTGAACCTGACCGGGCAGACCGGCTTTAGCCAGAAGGGTGATGGTATAGATTATCGTCTGGCGGGTAAGGCCGGTACTCATTTTGACCATGAGCGCGGCACAGTTGTGTTTGATGTTGAGTATAATCAGACCTTTGGCATGACAAATGCTGACAGGGCACGATGGGCCGGTACAAGCGATAAAAAACTGCAATATACGCGTAATCAGGCGGGTAACGGTTATGATCTGAGCCGCGGCAGCCGCGAGTATCTGCCGTTTACGCAAACCGGTGTGCCTGGCATGCTGGGTAATTATGGCGATTATCCTAACTATCAGGGAGTTGCGACGGGAAGCTCGATTACCAGCCAGGCCGGGCAGCCTCTTATTTTTAGTCAGGATGGCAGGTCGCTTGTGCCGCTCAGGCCCGGTACCCCGACGGGGGATGGATTTACGGCTGTCGGTAAAAAGGGGGAGATGAATGGTTTCCCGATAGGTAACTATGGAAATCTCTTAAATGACCAGCAGCGTCTGAACCTGACAACGCTCGGGCATTATGATTTTACCAGGCATCTGCGTTTTACTTATGAGGCCTGGTACGTCCACTCTTCAGTCGCGAATACGGCTTCGCAGCCTTATTACAACACTCAGATGTTCGATGATGTGTTTGACGGCCCCGGCCAGCCTAATGGCGCGATGGAGCTCAGCACGGATAATCCGTTTCTGACCTTCTGAGGTGAGAGAGATCCTCAGACAAAACCTGGCAAATGCTGGCTTGCCGACGGATAAATTCTACCTCTCCCGTGCCAGCACAGATTATTATAAAGGCAAATATACAACGACGACTGACCTGTTCCGGTTTGTGGGTGGCCTGCAGGGTGACTTTAATGCAGGTCACAGGCACTTTGACTGGAAGGGGAGTTTTGAATATGGCCAGTATCGTTCGCGCACAAAGCAGACAGAACTTCTTTTACAGAACTATCTTAATGCCCTGAACGCGCAGGTTGATGGCGCGGGTAATATTGTCTGTGCACCAGATTATACTAATGCAGCTTATCCGGCCTTTAGTCAGACCTGTGCGCCCCTTAATCCGTTTGGTTATGACCAGGCCTCCGGCGCAGCACGTGATTATATTCAGACCAGTGCGACGGCACGGTCTGTGAACCAGCAATGGGACCTGAATGCTGATGTGCGCAGCACAGTAATGAAGCTGCCAGCCGGTGACTGGACTTATGACTTTGGTTACGAACATCGCTTTGAGGAGACCAGCTTTAATCCTGGCGGATATTACCGCGGGCAGGAGATGGCAGACGGTACATACCAGTCATATGGGGCTAAAGTGGCAATGCAGAATGTGCAGGGCTCTTACCATACCAACGAGGTCTTTGCTGAAACACTCATCCCGCTTGTGTCGCCTCTTATGCATGTAAGGGGGGTTTATTCTCTTACGGCAACCGGTTCGGCCCGTTATGTCAATAACAGCATGACCGGTGGTTTCTGGGCCTATTCAGGCGGCGGCAGCTATGCGCCTGTGCGTGACATTGTGTTTCATGGAAACTATACGACTTCGTTTCGTGCCCCTTCAGTCTCTGAGTTGTTTCAGCCAATGGGAACAATTTATAGCAAAGGGACAGACCCGTGCGATGTCACCGCCATTAATTCGGGGCCTAACCCTGTGCAACGGCGTATGAACTGCACGAAAGCCGGTGTGCCTAAGGATTTTCAGTCAAATTTTAATAAATTTTCTGTCAGAGGGCAGTCTGGCGGAAACAAAAATCTTAAAAATGAAGAAGCTTCACAGTTTACTGTTGGTACATCTGTTCAGCCGCGCTGGGTCAGAGGGTTAAGTATTGGAGTTGATGTGTATGATGTGCGTGTAAAAAAGCAGATTGAATCACTCAGCCTGGAACAGATACTGGCAGCATGCTATGATTCTGCTTCTTATCCTGATAATAAATATTGCAATAGTTTTAGCAGAAACTCTGATTTTCAGATTAAAAATGGTTTTACTGCGGGTAACTACAATATTGGCACGCAGCATACACGTGCTATGCAGGTGCATGCCACGTATTACCTGCCTTTATCAAAACTTGGTCTGTCAGAAAATGCCGGTGCAGTGCAGACGACTGTGAATTATGCGCACAATATACGTCATACAGGTCAGATTTTAACCACACGCTATCAGTATCTGGGTGATTCATCTGATTTGCGGGATAATTTTACAGCCAGCTTTAACTATATGCGCGGGCCACTCTTCGCTCAGTGGCAGATGCAGTATTATGGTAAAGCCAAATATAAGCTCCAGGTGCCTGGAGGGCTCTACCCGCATAATACTATGAAACAGTATTTCACGTTTAATTTCACAACGGGATATACCTTCGCCAGGCATTACAATGTTAATTTTGTCATGAATAACGTGTTTAACGCCCGCCCTCAATATCCTTACCAGGGGGACACCAGTCGCTACTGGAATGCGATTCTGGGGCGCAACTTTCAGGTGCAGGCCGGGGTTGAGTTCTGATCTGATATCGAAATGACTTATCGTAAGAATGTGCATTTCAGCCAGTTTCTGGCTGTGATCGGGGTGTAACTGTGGCGTAAATGCAGCAGTGTTGCGAAGAAAAAAAGACATGTGCTGATTCTGCATCGACAACTGAGGCGATAATTTCATAATCGAAACCGTCTAACGAAGTTCATGAAGTTGTCATAATTTCCTGTTGCAGAGGTCTTTCTTCCATATGATTCAGATACCCCACCGAAAGTCACAGGTGCGGCGGTCGTTCAGACTGTTGTATGTCTTGCCGGTTTTCTCAGCCGGCTTTTCCCTCTCAGCCTCGTTCGCTTATGCACAAACAACTGGTGGAGCCGATACAACTGCGGCCGTTCATCATGTGAAGAAAAAAGCAACGCGTGCACGTAACGCCAGCACTGCTAAGGCATCATCTGCTCATCAGACCGCAGCGACCTCTGCCGGTCAGTCTAAGCAGGTTGCTACCAGCAAATCAGCAGTACGCGTCACCAATGCGAAAACGCTTGATCAGGCAACTGTTGCCGGTAGCACCGAAGCTGTAACTGTGACAGGTTCGTTCCTTAAGCAGGCGCGTCAGTTCAGCGCGAACCCTGTGCAGACCATTACTGCTAAAGAAATTCAGCAGACCGGTGTGACAAACGTTGGTGACTTCCTTCAGCGTATGCCATCAGTTGGTTCAGGCGGCACTGGCAACGCAGATACCAATGGTGGTGCGGGTATGTCCTGTACTGACATCCGTAACCTTGGTGGTAACCGTGTGCTGGTTCTGGTTGATGGCAAGCGTGTCACACAGAGCTCAACAGGCGTTGGTCAGTGCGTTGACATGAACTCCATCCCGGTGATGGCGATCAGCTCAATCGAAATTCTTAAAGATGGTGGTTCAGAGCTTTATGGTGCTGACGCAGTCTCCGGCGTTATCAACATTAAAATGAAGCATGACGTCAATACCGGTGGTGTGACCATGCGTGGCAGCCTCACGCAATATGGTGATAACCGTCAGTTTATGGCATCAGCTTATAAAGGCTGGAACTTCGACCATAACCGCGGCAACGTGACTATTTTTGGTCAGTTCAGCCATCAGGACGGTGTGAAGCAGTGGAACCGCAAATGGGCGCGTAACCCACAGGTTTCTAACACTTCCAGCGGTTCGCAGAGTTATGGTTCGGTTATCTCTACCAGCGGTACGTTTTTTAATGATGCAGGAAGCCCGGTTTTTAACGGTAATTCTGCCGGTGGTCTGACACCTTACAGCAGCTCCAGCCGTTATAACTATGCGCAGGACCAGTCACTCCTCAACGAGCTTGATAACTCAAGCCTGATGGGTGATGCACATTATGACTTTAACAAGCACTTCACGCTTTATTCTAACGTGATGTACAGTCATAAAACATCCTCAACGACAATGGCGCCTATGCCTGCTACAGGCAGCAACCCGCCTTCTACTCTGCCAAGCTCTATTGTTATTCCGAGCAATTACCCTGGTAACACCAGCGGTGAAGAGCTGCAGATGTACCGTCGTATGGATGAATTTGGCAAACGTAAAGCCGATACGTCAGTTGACGCACTGACCGCTATGGTTGGTGCAAAAGGCGATATTATCGCTGGCTGGAAGTACGATGCCTCCTTCACCTATGGTTCAACCATGGGCACAATGACGACATCAGGTGTGGGTAACTACGCAAAACTGCTTCAGGTCTGGGGTCTGTCTCCTGCAACACCAGGTGATTCCAACAGTTCGCTGGTTTATAACCCGAATGCCTGTGCCGGTGCCGCCGGCTGCTCGTTCTCGAGTGCGCTGGGTCCTCTCTCTCAGGAGGCTACAGCTTACGCCAACTATAAAGAGCACGATCACTATCATTATCAGCTGCGTGACACCAACGTACGTATTCACAACGACAACGTCGTGAAAATGCCGTATGCTCACGGTGGCAGCCTGGGTATTGCTCTTGGTATGGAGCACCGTAGTGAGCAGCTGAGCTATACCCCTGACCCGCTTATTCAGCAGGGTGGTACGCTGAGCAACACAATGGCTGCAACAGGTGGTGGCTTTAATGCCTCTGAAGCTTACCTTGAAGGTAACCTGACCCTGCTGCACAATGCGATGTTTGCTAAAAACCTGTCTATTGATGGTCAGGGTCGTTATTCAGGCTATAATACTTTTGGTAATACCTATAACTGGAAAGTTGGTATTAACTGGGCACCAACCCGTGATATCGCCTTCCGTGGTACACTGGGTACGTCTTTCCGTCAGCCAAACGTGTTTGAGCTCTATGGTGGTCAGTATATGAGCTATAATGGTGCTGCTGATCCGTGTGACTCATCGCAGATCACAACTTATGGTGCATTACAGCCAACCGTTATGGCAAACTGCATGAAGCATGGCATTAACCCTAAAAACTTTACAGCAGCAGGGGCAGGTCAGGTCGCAACCCTTATGGGGGGTAACACCAAGCTGCAGCCTGAGGTTGGCCGTACCTATACTTTTGGCGCAACCATGACACCACGCTGGGTTCCTGGCCTGATGACCAGCGTATCCTTCTGGCATTATCGTGTATCAAACATGATTACCTCACTGCCAACACAGTATATTCTTGATAGCTGCTACACGGGTACAGGCACATCAAACTGTGCAGCGATTAACCGTCTGAGCAACGGACAGATCAACTCTGTTTCAGCTTACAATATCAATGGCGGTGCTATGACCACCAGTGGTATTGACTGGGATCTGACATACCGCATCCGTCTGACCTGGGAAGACTCGCTGATTATTTCGAATAACTTCCAGAAACTGGTGAGCTACAAGCAGCAGCTGGTTCCGGGTGGCCCGAAATATGACTATAAAGGCACGATCACCTATCAGGCCGGGGGCACATCTAACCCGACCGTGCGTGATTATGCTTCCTTTACATGGCGTCATAACGACTTCAGCGTAACCTATATGCTGCAGTATATGAGCGGCATGCACTGGAACGACGGTTCAAACCGTATTTACAAATCACAGGGTTTTGGTCGTGTTAAAACACCAAACATGGTTCTTCAGGACCTGACCTTTAACTATAACTACAAGAAATGGGCATTCCAGTTCGAAGTTCAGAACCTTGCGAACAAACAGCCTCCGTTCCTTGTTAACACTTCTGATAACAGTAACGACTCAACATATGGTGGTTACTATGCAGGTCGTACCTTCCTGCTGCAGGCTGGCACAACCTTCTGATAAGATCTTCCTGATCTGAAACAGGCAGGGCCGCTGTTGAGACATCAACAGCGGCCCTTTTTGTATGAAAATAACCGGTTTTAATTCAGGTTTATAAAATCTGGCGCAGCTGAATAGTGCGGTCATCATCTGTTTTAAGGGTGAGGGTGCTGCCACTGGCCTGCCAGCTTGTCGCAGCCCGGAGCAGCCCGTTAAATATGTCAGCCCGCTGCATAATTGCGCCAGAGCAGGCCATGAGTGTATTCATGCCGCTTTGCTGGTGAATGATCCTGCCTTCTGGTCTGACAGTCATCCCCCCTGAGTAACGGTTGCACCCGTCAGAGCCAGAGACATCACCTGTGGCGTTGATGTTGAGGGTCGGGGTTTGCTGCACATCCGGGGCCATATCAGTTGTTGCATCTGTAAGGCTTGGCCGGTCGTTGCCTGCCGTAACAGGAGTGCCGTTTAATGCCGTAACAACCCAGCTTGTGCCGTTAATAATCGCTGCTCTGGCAGGGTCGCCACCGCAGCCATGATAAGTGCCCTGCGGTGTTTTTACGGTCACTGTCTCGCTGTAGGTCTGACCTGTTGTACTGTTTGTGCAGGTCTGAGGGGTCACATCAACTTTCATTTTTTTAGTGAGATAGGTTCTGTGCGCTGAATCGCTCTCATCCTCCGTCAGTGTTTTAATCTGTGTCGGTGCACCCTGCCGGTTAAAGGTGAGTGTGTTGCCAGAGAGCGTCAGGTGCCAGTCGGGCGAGGAGCCTGCTGCCTGATACACGTCATCTGAATTTTGTACGGACTGCGGCACTGCGGGAGAAGATTTATGAAATAAAGAGCATCCCCCTGTCAGGAGAGGCAGGCTCAGACTTAGTCCTCCCATAAGCATATGCCTGTAAGAGGTCGTGAAAACAGTTTTTGTTTTTCTGATCATGGTATTCGCTGTTTTGTTTCAGAATATGTTTTTTCAGAATAGTAGAGCGGAGAAGATAATGCCAGTTTGCATTACTTTTCCGGTTATTTAACCTCTCTGAGGAGGCTGAAATTTATAAAGGGCAGGCGATAATACAGACCTGCCCATAGTGATATTGTTTCAAATAGTTCCGCGCTAACACCAGCCCGGGCATGATAATGGCGTCACCTGTCAGTTACAGGTCGTCTTTGCTGCATAAAGCAATGTCAGAAGCCAGTTCATCAACACGGGCAGGGTCGGCATCCCACGCGAACATAAAGCGCGCGCCGCCACCAATGAAGGTATAAAAACGCCAGCCTCTGGCGCGGAGTTTTTCAAATAATATGTCTGACCCACGTACGAAGACACCATTGGCCTGCACCGGAAAAAGCAGATCAACACCGGGAAGAGCCTTTATCGCATCAGCCAGCTTTTGTGCGCAGGCATTGCCATGTGCCCCGTTGCGCAGCCAGGCGCCACTTTCGAGCATATGCACCCAGGGGGCTGACAGAAAACGCATTTTAGAGGCAAGCTGTCCGGCCTGTTTACAGCGATAGTCAAAGCCGTCTGCCAGGGCGGGGTCAAAGAAGACAACAGCCTCACCCACCATCATACCGTTTTTTGTGCCGCCAAAGCACAGCACATCCACACCGGCTTTCCAGGTTATGTCGGCCGGGCTGCACCTGAGAGAGGCACAGGCATTGGCAAAGCGTGAGCCGTCCATATGCAGGCGCAGGCCAAGCGCACGGCAGGTTTGTGAAATGGCGCGTATTTCGTCGGGTGTATAAATCTCGCCGGTTTCTGTGGGTTGCGTGATAGTGACAGCCCGCGGGCGGGGGTAGTGAATGTCAGAACGGCAGGTGGCCAGAGAGCGGATATCCTCAGGGGTGAGCTTTGCGCTGTCAGTGCGTGCGACCAGCAGCTTTGCCCCGCCGGAGAAGAATTCAGGTGCGCCACATTCGTCAGTTTCGACATGCGCGCATGAGGCACAGATCACGCTGTTGTAGGACTGGCATAAAGAAGCCAGAGCCAGCGAGTTTGCTGCCGTGCCGTTAAAAACGAAAAAGACCTCGCATTGTGTATCAAACAGCGTGCGAAAGGCCTGTGCGGCGCGTGCTGTCCATTCATCCTCACCATAAGCGACGAGAGAACCACTATTGGCCTGTTGCATAGCCTCCCATGCTTCAGGGCAGGCCCCGGCATAGTTATCACTGGCAAATTGCTGGGCCATAACGTGTGCTCCTTAATGTGATGGCGGTCATGGCCCTGTTTAGCACAGCAAACAGGTAGCAGGCAGAGGCAAAACAGTGCTTTACTCGTTTTGCCCGGGCAGAGCAGCCTGTCTGCCCTATAGAGAAGACGGAGCACAGTGTACATGCCGGTTACTCCCGCAGATGCCCTGATTATTGTTGATGTTCAGAACGATTTTCTGCGTGGCGGGGCGCTGGTCGTGCCAGGGGCTGAGCGTATTCTGCCCGTTATTAACCAGCTTACTGACATGCCTTTTCAGACTATTGTCACCACACAGGACTGGCACCCCGCAGACCACTGCTCTTTTCACAGCAGCGGGGGGCCATGGCCGCGCCACTGTGTGCAGGGCACATACGGGGCTGAGCTGTCTTCAGTGCTGCATACGCGCAGGGTGTCAGCCTTTTTCAGAAAAGGAACAATGCGGGACACTGACAGTTATTCAGCCTTCTCTGATGCCGGAGGCTATCACCCCACAGGGCTGAACGGCTTTTTGCATGAGCGTGGGGTAAAGCGGGTTTTTGTGTGCGGGCTGGCTTATGATGTCTGCGTGGCTGATACCGCCTGTGACGCCGCATTACTTGAGTTTGAGACCAGGGTTATTACCGATGCCTGCGCCAGCATTCAGCCCGAAACCGCCCGTCAGGCGACCAGCCGCCTGCACCAGCGTATGATAGGCCTGGTAACTACGCGTGATCTGAATATGAGAGCGTAAAAGCTGGCAGGTCAGTGCAACCGAGCCATACACTGTGTTCAGGGCGGGGCATAACCCGCATAGACGGGCGGGCTTATCCTGGTTAGAGTCTGCGTCAACCTGAACTTCACAAGGAGGCTCTCCAGATGATCTCACAGGACAAAATCTCCATTCCGGGGCTTGGTAAATCTGTCTCACGCGTTGCGCTTGGCACGTGGGCGATTGGCGGCTGGATGTGGGGCGGACCCGATGATGATAACGCGATACGCACCATTCACAGCGCGCTTGATGAGGGCATTGACCTGATCGACACCGCGCCGGTTTATGGCTTTGGGCACTCTGAAGAAGTGATTGGCCGTGCGCTTGAGGGCCGGCGTGACAAGGTGGTTATTGCCACCAAAGTGGGCCTGAACTGGAAAGATGAAAAACCTTTTCGTGACAGCAGCCCGGCGCGCATCCGCCAGGAGGTGGAAGACTCCCTGCGCCGCCTGAAAACTGATTATCTCGACATTTATCAGGTGCACTGGCCTGATGATAAAACCCCCGTTGCTGAGACGGCCAGCGTGCTGGCTGAACTGGTGAAGGAGGGGAAGGTGCGCACACTGGGCGTATCGAACTACTCAGTCGCACAAATTGAAACTTTCAGGCAGCATGCGCCACTTTCTGTTTTGCAGCCGCCCTATAACCTGTTTGAGCGTGATATTGAAAAAGATATTCTGCCTTACATGGTCGGGCACAAGCTGGTGGGCCTGGGTTACGGCCCGCTGTGTCGTGGGCTGCTGGCCGGTAAAATGACGGCTGAGACGACTTTCCCTGCGACTGACCTGCGTAGTGGTGACCCTAAATTCCAGGCACCGCGCTTTAAGCAGTATCTTGCAGCGGTTGAGCAGCTGCGCGCCCTGGCAGATAAACATGGTAAGTCTGTTATGGTGCTGGCTATTCGCTGGGTGCTTGACCAGGGGCCGCTCATTGCCCTGTGGGGGGCAAGAAAGCCTGCTCAGATCGAAGGGGTGGCCGATGTGTTTGGCTGGCACCTGAGTGAGGCAGACCGTGCGGAGATTGATCGTATTCTTAAAACAACAATCACTGACCCGGTCGGGCCTGAGTTTATGGCGCCACCTAACCGCTGATTACAGCATATGTCACAGTCTCTGCCCGCAGGGGCTGTGACATAGTGTGCTGGCAATGTCATCAGTATAAAATGTGATGACCTGAAATTTTACTTTATAAATGGATTTCGACTTTGCTTAGAGAGGATCCAAAAAAATCATTTTTATGGACAATAATACTTTTCTTTTCTTCTGGTATATAAATTAAATTCGTATTTAAATGAATAACAATTTTTTTTATGCGCCCTGAGAGGGAGGGTAATTTACTGAAGTAGGGGCTGGAAGGAAGAGTCAGATCTATAGAAATCTCAGAGTGTTCTATCCCGCCTGATACTTTGAACAGACTGCCGGTACTATTACATGTTAATTTTGATTTTATTTTATTGGTCAAATTAATTGAATCATTTTTAAACGCATATACCGGATCTAAAAAACATGACTTTCCACTTAATTCTATTGATTCATTAAAATTTTCATCATACGTATATATAAATAATTTGTTTGTCCCTTTCTATCCTTTACTTAATTAATTTATCCATATTTATTTATGTTATTTTTAATTTAATCAAGTAAAATATAATATGTAATTATAATGAATGTTTTTTTGAAGCGTAATGCAGCAGAGATACTGTGTCATGCGGGTTATATCTGTCATGCTTCTGTTACACTAAAAAAACTCTTATCCACAATCAGTTGAGGTGCTAGGGTGACCTCCCGGCCCTGCAGGGCAGTGGTGGATTAAGGTACCATGATTTTTGACTTTGAAAGTGACTTTGCAGGTTCTTTACGCTGCATTCCGATGATTGCCCGCCAGAAACTCGATATTGTAGCGATTAAAATGAGCCTTCGTCAGTGGAGCAGGCTTTCGCGTGAGGAGCGCGGTCAGCTGACCGAACAGCCCTGCACAACCCCGCAGCAGGTTGAGGCTTATCGTACGCTGGTGCTGCACCTTATTGCCACCAGAACTGATGAACCCGCTAAGCTGCTTGCTGCACAAAACCTTGCAGACTGGCAGCAGACCGTTCACGTGCCTGATGCCGTGCTGGCACAGGCCCACGCTGATAACGTGCCGCCGCCTGCGCTGAGTGTGTGGCAGAGCCTTACGCCGCTGCAGCGCTTTGCCCTGATTAAACTTGCACGATCACAGCATGAAAATGAGAATTTCGTACCCGCCATGAAAGAGTTCGGCATTCTCGCATAATTACCTGACTGCATCACTGACCGGTGGCATGTGTTACCGGCCTTTTTTGTCGTTTTCCAGCCACGCTGGTTCCTTCTGAGGAATTGTTATCATGAGCCAAGAGAAAGAAGCTCTCTTTAAACCCTATCACCATCCGGCGGGTGGCTGGGGGGCGGCCGGGGCGACGGCCAAAGTGCTTATGGAGCAGAGCGTGCTGGTTAAAGGCTCTCGCGGCTTGCTGGCGATGAACCAGCCTGGCGGGTTTAAATGCCCCAGCTGTGCTTTCCCTGACCCTGACGAGCGCAAAACACTCGAGTTTTGTGAAAACGGTGCCAAGGCACTGGCGCACGAGGCGACAAAGGCCCGCATCACGGCCGATTTTTTTGAAGAATTTACCGTCACGCAGCTGATGGAAAAAAGCGATTACTGGCTCGAAATGCAGGGGCGGCTTACTGAGCCCATGCGCTATGACGCTGCAACTGACAAATATGTGCCCGTCTCGTGGGATGATGCCTTTGCCATGATCGGCCGGCACCTCCGCTCGCTCGACAGCCCCGACCAGGCTGAGTTTTATACATCAGGCCGCACAGCTAACGAGACTGCGTTTCTCTACTCTATTTTTGTGCGCGAGTTCGGCACCAACAATTTCCCCGACTGCTCTAATATGTGCCATGAGCCAACAAGCCGTGGCCTGGCTCCGGCTCTGGGTGTGGGCAAGGGCACCATTGTCATGGCAGACTTTGAGCACGCCGAGGCTATTTTTGTCGTAGGGCAGAACACCGGCACCAACTCACCGCGTATGATGACCAATCTGGTTGAAGCCCGTAAGCGTGGCATCCCCATTGTGCTCATTAACCCGATGCCAGAGCGTGCGCTGATCCGCTTTACTGAGCCGCAGGATATGGTGAAGATGGCAACCATGGGATCAACCGCGATCTCGAACGAGTTTGTGCATGTGCGCATTGGCGGTGACCTTGCCATTTTCAAAGGCATTATGAAGGTTCTGTTTGAAGCTGATGCCCGCGGTGAAGACGCACTTGATAAAGAGTTTCTGGCAGAGCACACGCTGGGTCTTGAAGAGCTGCGTGCCGATGCGCTGAGTTATGACTGGGCTGATATTACCCGCATTGCTGGCGTTTCAGAGGAGCAGATCCGCAAACTTGCTGCTATTTACCAGAAATCTAACGCTACGATCATCTGTTATGGCATGGGCATTACCCAGCATCAGAAAGGTTCAAACCTTGTGCAGCAGGTCGCAAACCTGCTGATGCTGCGTGGCAATTTTGGTAAACCTGGTGCAGGCATTGCCCCTATACGTGGCCATTCCAACGTGCAGGGTGACCGCACTGTGGGTATTGATGAAAAACCCACTCAGGCCTATCTCGACAAAGTGCGCGATGTGTTTGGCTTTGAACCCCCGCGTGAGCATGGCCACCATGCTGTTGAATCGCTTGAGGCGATGGAGGCCGGCACCGCTAAGGTCTTTATTGGCATGGGTGGTAATTTTATTCGTGCGATGCCTGACACCGAGCGGTCATATGCGGCTATGTCGCGCCTGAACCTGACCGTTGGCATTACCACCAAGCTGAACCGCGGCCACCTGGTGCATGGTAAAGACGCGCTTATTCTGCCCGTTGTTTCTCGCTCTGAGCGGATTATCACCAGTGCGGGTGAGCAGTTCGTCACGATTGAAGATGCGATGTCAAATGTCACAGCTTCACGCGGGGTGTTTGACCCGGTCAGCCCGCAGGCTCTGCCAGAGACTGAAATTGTGTGCCGCATGGCTATGGCAACACTGCCTGAGTCCCGCCTGGACTGGGCGGCCTATCAGGAGGATTACTCCCTCATCCGCGATAAAATTGCGGCGGTTTACCCCGAGATTTATGCTGACTTTTCTGAGCGGATCAAACACCCTAAAGGCCTGCACCTTGACGTGGCACCCCGCCGCCGTGTGTGGAAAACAGAGACCGGTAAAGCCAATATCTTTGTGCTGCCCGGCCTTGAGGTGAATGATGTGGTGGCCGAACCTGGCATGCTGCGCCTGGCGACGATCCGCTCTCACGATCAGTATAACACCACGATCTATAGCAACAGCGACCGTTATCGTGGCGTGTATAATACCCGCATGGTGGTGTTTATGAACCGTGATGACATGAAAGAGCGTGGCCTGGCCAACGGGTCGGTCATTGCGCTTGAAACCTGCACGGAGGACGGATACCGCCGCCATGTTGATGGTCTGAGCGTGGTTGACTACCCCATGCCACGCGGGGCCATTGCCGGGTATTACCCTGAGCTGAACCCGCTTTTGCCACTTGAGTATTTTGATAAGGTGAGCGGTACCCCTGCCGCCAAGTCTATTCCCGTTCGGGTGGTGGTCAGTGCGGCTGAGGCCGAAGCCACTCCGATCAGGATCGCAGGTTAAATAAACAGCCTGCTATGGTGTGCTGCCTCCCGTTGCGTAAGGGGGCGGTTGCCAGGCGGTTAGTGTGTCACAGCATTCAAGGGCGGCCAGCGGGGCAGAGGTAAGATAAAGACTGTCAATCTGCGGGCGCAGGCGCGCTGCAAGTGTTTTAATATGGCGGGCAATATCGGTCAGGGTGGCGCAGTCTGTGCGTTCCTGCTGGCAATACCAGGCGTGTGTGCCCGGCAGCGGCGCCATGCGGGGCGCATCGTCGCAGACATGGCGAGAGAGAGACATAAGGCAACCTCCGGCACTGTAGAGAGGGGAGGGCTTTGTTCTGCCACTGACCAGCACAGACATGCGCAAAAAAAAGACCTGCACAGAGCCGGATTATAGTACATCCGGATATGCAGGTTTTTTTATTTCAGATCAGACAATATTAAAACTGACCCAGGCTGTAACGCTCAAGCCAGCGCGCATAGGACGGAGGTAAAACCCATGCGGCGCGGTCGGCCCGCAGGGCTTTTGCTGCGGCATATGTCCAGTGCGGGTTGGCAAGATGCGCCCGCCCGACAGAGACAAGATCAAGCCTCTCTTCAGCGACAGCCTGCTCAGCTACGGCAGGCACCTCAAAGCCCCATGCGGTGGTGACAGGTATGCCGGCTTCTTTACGCACACGCTCGGCATAAGGCGCCATAAAGCCAGGCCCCCAGGGGATGTGCACATCAGGGATAGTAAAGCCCATGCTGACACTGAGCAGATCAAGGCCTTCTTTTTTCAGGCGTTTGATCAGATACAGCGAGTTGGCAAATGTTTCCTCATTGCGGCCGTCAAATTCAATTACGCCAAAGCGGGCCGTCAGCGGCAGGTGCTCAGGCCAGACTTTTTTGACCTCAGCCAGAGTTTCAATCAGAAAACGGCAGCGGTTTTCAAGGCTGCCACCATAAGCATCGGTGCGCTGGTTGGTGTATTCTGAAAAAAAGCTCTGTGCCAGGTAGCCATGGGCAAAATGCAGCTCGATCCATTCAAACCCGGCTTCAAGGGCGCGGCGTGCGGCATCAGCAAACTGCTGCTTAACCGTTGCAATATCGTCAGTGGTCATTGCTTTGGGTGTGCGTGGCAGGTGCGCACCAAACGCAATGGCTGAAGGGGCAATGGTCTGCCAGCTGCGCGGGTCGCTTTCGGGAATATGGTCATCGCCTTCCCAGGGGATGTTCGCGCTGGCTTTGCGGCCTGCATGTGCGATCTGAATTCCAGGCACAGCCCCGCCGTCTTTAATGGCTTTTACAACGGGAACAAAGGCTTCTTTCTGTTCATCATTCCACAGGCCGAGGCAGCCCGGGGTGATACGCCCTTCAGGGGCAACAGCCGTGGCTTCAACGACCACAACGCCGGCTCCCCCCCGTGACAGTGCGCCATAATGAACATGGTGGCCGTCATTAGGTATGCCATCGGTGGCGATATACTGGCACATTGGTGGCACAGCCACGCGGTTGCGCAGGGTAATGTCTTTAAGCGTAAAAGGCTTTAGCAGGGCGGGAGAGGCCATAAGAAAAACTCCTCAATGTCATGTAACGTGGTAACGCCCTTAAGTTAGGTATTGCGCAGGCAACAATAAATGGCCTAATCGTTCGAACATAACGAACTGAAACGCAATCATGTCATCACCGCATTTTGCTGCACTCGAGGCTTTTGTGCAGGCTGCTGAAACCGGCAGTTTTAAAGAAGCAGGGCGCAGACTGGGTATTTCCTCCTCAGCTATCGGGCGCACTATCGCCCGCCTTGAAGCCGGGCTTGAGGTCAGGCTGTTTTATCGCTCAACACGGGCCATCGCCCTGACGGCTGAGGGCGAGAAGTTTCTGGTGCGCTGCCATCGTATTTTTGCTGAGTATGAAGCCGCACGTGAGGAGATGGGGGAGGTTACAACCGCACCGGTGGGGCGGCTGCGTGTGGGTTTTCCCAGTATGGGCACAGAGATGATGCATCATATTATCGCGTTTCAGAGCGAGTATCCTGAGATTGAGCTTGATCTCGACTTCAGTGACCGCCTGGTCAATGTGGTGGAGGAGGGGTTTGATGTCGTGATGCGTATTGGCACGGTGGAAGATTCACGCCTCAGAATGCGCCGTCTCAAGGGGTTCAGGCATCAGCTGGTGGCTACTCCGGCTTATATTGCCCGTTATGGCCACCCGCAGCAGGTCAGCGACCTGACAGCGCATCGCTGCCTGCGTTACCGCTACCCCACAACAGGCCGCCTTTCGCCCTGGACCTTTTTGCATAACGGGCAGAGCCTGCGCCCTGAGCTGCCACAGTCGGCAGTGGCCAATAATGTCAGCACGCTGCTGAGTATGGTGATGGGCGACCAGGGTATTGCCCTGCTGCCCGACCTGATTGTGAGTGAAAACCTCAAAGCAGGTAAGCTCACCGCTATTTTTGATGCCTGCGTTTATGACGAACGTGCGGTTAGTCTGCTATGGCCATCCAGCCGGCAGTATCTGCCTAAAGTGCGTGTTTTTGTGCAGTTTATGGCCAGTCGTCTGGAGCGTGAGCTGGCATAAAAAGGCCAGCCGCATTTTTCAGTTCACAGTTTGCGGGCAAACCACACAACCCGCCCCAGAATCTGCACCTGGTCGGCGGGCACATCATACGGGCTGAAACGCGGGTTTTCTGATTTAATACGCACCATCGGCTCTGATGTGCCATGGGCACGCTCAACCCATTTGCACACCACACCATCTCCGTCAAAAAGCACGAAAATACCCGGCTCGATAATAGATGTTTTGCGTGTATCGATCAGCACCATATCGCCATTATGCAGCACAGGGTCCATCGACTGGCCCTCAACCTCAATAACTCTGAGGTCAGCAGGGGCGGCATTCAGTGCACCACGAACAAATTCTTCTTCAAAAAATTTAGGGCGGCCAAGCAGCGTGTCTTCCACATAGCGGCCCCCGCCGGCTCCTGCCCGGACAGAAAGAAAAGGCACGGCTACATATCCTGGCGGGTTGAGGTCACTGGTAACAGCCGGCAGGTCAGGCTGGAGCACATACTCCGTCTCGCACCTGCTGCTTTCAGCTCGTTTCCCCCCGCTGCCGGGAAAAAGCAGGTCGCGCGCTGTGCAGCCAAGAATGGCGGCAACGCGTTCAAGCTTTTCTCCCCCGGGGTTGCGGGACTTACCTTTGAGAATATCACGAACATAAGTGTCTCCCACACCTGCATTTCTGGCCAGAGCTTTCTGTGTCAGGCCAAGCAGGCGCATGCGGCGTTCAAGTTCACTGGCAACGGACGAGCGTATCATGATGCTGACTATTTCATGTGGGTAAATGAAAAAGGGGAGAAAGGGAGATATCACATATTTCGGGCTTGACCAAATGTGATAGGTCACACTACTTATAAAACAAGCCTTCTGCCTGATTCGAGGAGAACGGCTTTTACGTTCATGACAGGGAAAACTGACAATGCACGCCATTCCTTCCTCTTCTGATTTATCAGGTATGCTTTCTGCAAAGCATAGGGAAAATTCATTAAAAAAAGATTTTCCTTTCAGAGGAGTATGTCGAAAAAGAAGGAAGCTTCCCTCTCATCATCCCAGGCAGTATGTGACAAAGCAGGATGTTAGTTTTTCTGCGTCCGGAGGTTGTGATGGGTCACCCCATAATGTGACAATTCCCCCTGCGGTTGTATCCTCCGACTCTGTACCGCCTGATGCCGCCAGCCGCATAGCTGCACGCTCATGCACGAGTGCTGCCCATGTGTGGCACATGGTGTCGCTGCGCCGTGCCGGTTTCTCTCTGCGTCAGATTGGCAGGCGCTCAGGGCGCTGTATGGAGGGCGTGCGCCAGGCCCTGATGCGCTACGAGCAGGCCCTGAGCGAACTGCGTGACCCTGCCTCTGAGGAGGAGGGCGAGGAGCTTATGATGTGCGGCATGTTTCGTGACCCTGAGCCGCTGCCTCCCGGCCACCCTGTGGCAATGCGCGGCCTGTGGCGCGGCCTTGAACACTGGAGGGATTTTGTATGAGCCGGCGCCGGTGGTCAAAATTCTGGTGGCAGGATTATGAGCAGGATGCCGCTTTGCGCCTGTGTTCGCTTGCTGCCCAGGGGTTATGGATGCGCCTGCTTTGCCTGATGCACGAGGCGGAGCCTTATGGCCATCTGTGCCTTAACGGGCAGCCTTTGCAGCCGCGGCAGCTTGCGGTGATGACGGGTGTAGCAGCCCGCCAGGTGGTGCGTTTAATGGCAGAACTTGGCCAGGCTGGTGTGTACAGCACCAGTGCTGAGGGCTGTGTGTTCAGCCGCCGTCTGGTGCGTGATCAGATTGCCTCTGAGCAGGGAACGGCCTGGGGGCGTACTGGTGGCAGCCCGGGATTAAAGCGCAGTGCAGGTCAGGCCAGGGGGTTAACCCCCCCGCATATCCCCCAAGAAGCAGAGGCAGAAGCAGAGACAGATTCTCCCTTCACTACGTTCGGGCCGGGGGGCGATGCCCGTGAGCATCTTTTTATCAAAGGGGTAGCTATTGTGCAGCGTATGACAGGGCGCCCTGAGCGTGCTGTGCGTGTGCTGGTGGGCCGGTGGCTCAAAGTGCTGCATGACGATGCCGCCACCCTGAGCAGTGTGCTGTGCGAGTGCAGCCGCTTTCGCCCGGCCGAACCCGTCGCCTGGATAGAGGGTGCCCTGCGCCGCCGGCTTGAAAGCACGGTGTATCAGGGTGCGGTACGCAGCGTTACAGGCCGTCAGCCTCATGTCGTGCGTATGGATGCCTGGCGCAATGTGCCTGATATGGAAGGAATATAGCACGATGGAAATGATGTCTGGCGCCTTTGCGCGGTCAGCTCATGGCGTGCTGTCAGAGCAGGCTGTGGTTGCTGGTTATCAGCCCCCCTGTGCTGCATTGCGTGCGGCTTTTGCTGTGTGCCTGGCTGGTACACCCGTGCTGCGGCGTGATCTCTCCCCTGCGCTTATGGCTGAGCTTGAGCATTATGCAGCCTGGCTGCAGGCCGCGCTGCAGCCCCCGTCAGAATTGCTGGTGGCAGCATGGCTTAAAAAACTGGGGGGGCTGGTGACAAACCCGCCAGGGGGTGACAGTGCTGCGGCCCGGTGTGCCGCAATTTTTGAGGTGTGTGGCGAGCTTGCCGCCGGTGTGTGGAACCGCTCAGCCCGCATGGCATGGGTGCGCCAGCCCCCGCGTAATGATTATTATGCCGGGGCACGCTGGCCCAGCCCCAGCGAGCTTTATACGCTGCTTGTACCGTTTGACACCGCCCTGCGCCGCGATGCGGAGGGCTGCCGGAAGCTGATGAAGTCTTTAAAAAATCACTGAAATTTAAATTATTTTTCTCATGAATAAGGAAAGATGATCATGCCTGTTCAGACCGGATTTGTGGCACGCACGGATGAGGTGAATGGCCCGACGGCGGAACGTCTGCAGCACTCTGATTTTATAACTACGTCTGCACCGGTGCGGGTGCTGCGCACTGTGCAGGCCTTGCTTCATGCCGGAGACATTACACAGTCAGCTGCTGATGCCGGAGAGAGATGGTATCAGAACTATGTATTCGGATACTGCAATTATACCGAATGGCCTGAAAATTTTCAGCGTGTTTCACTCACCCGTCATGACCAGGTGTCATGGCAGCTTTTGCGGGCTCAGGCTATGACACGGGTAACACTGGTGCGCGAGGCTCTGGGACTGTGCGCACACCAGCGCCTGCGTATGATGCTGGTTGACGAGCTGTCGTTTCGTGCAATGGGCAGCGCGCTGTTTCCTGCTTTGTCGGCCAGTTCTGCACAGCGCAAGGTAGCGGCACAATGTGCTTTGCTGCTTGAGCAGCTCGAAGCGTTTGAGGAAGTACAGCGTAAAGCTACGAAAGAGAGAAAGAGTAATTAAAAATAAAATTGAATTTAAATGAAGAATATATATAGTATTTCTAAAGTAGATAACACAGGAGTTTTTATGTCAGAAAAAAAAGAAAAAAATGAAGAAAAAACAAATACTTCAAAGGTGAATGTTTCTTCGTCGGCTTCGTCCTCAACACTTCAGGGGAAGCCTGTGAATTGTATAGGAACGGAAAATTTTAAGGAGGATATCGAACAGATAATACGGCAAAACAAATAAGTCAGTTGCATAATTACCGAGGGCAAGGGAAATAGTGATAAATAGCAAGTGATGAAAAATATAAAATAACACTGATAGCCAAAGCGCAAAGTGGTGCAGATGCAAGCAGTACCACTGCCAGGTTCTGACACCACTTTGCTTTTTTTGCTCCTTTTCTGCTTTTTGAAATACTTTCAAAATTAACCCTTAAAAGGTAATATTGTGCTTCAGCTAATGAAGATGTGAACATAGCAGGATTTTTAAAATCATCTTCTGTGGGTGAGGTTGCGCCCAGTGTTTGCGCCCATAGTCCGGCCGCGGCGCAGATTGCTGATGCAGTCCACATTGCAAAAGATATTATTAAGAATGGTATAATAAACAGTAAAAAAGTGGAGGGAGAATTTTTATCTGTTCCCTGGATGATGAAAAAGAGCGCGCCAATTGCAGAAAGAGAAAAAGTGGATGATTGCGTTAAAACAGAAGCGCTTTTTGTATAAACAGCCCTTGTTCCCTCAATCGATTGTTTGTTGGCATCTTTTGTTGTTTCGAGATAAATTTTAAGTATTTTATTTATTTCGTCTGTTTCATCAGGTTTGTATGAATTGAAATCTATCCTGGGCCATTTGTCCTCTGTTTTTTCATTTGAGCTCATTATGTTTCTCCTTTGCAGTATTTATAGAATCGAAATAATAAGAAAAAAACCTGTATATTAAATGGTTTTTATAAATTGTTTTTCTTTTAATAAAAAAATTGTCTGCGCGCGTGGTCAGGCTTATCTCTCAGGCATCATCACAAAAAAACTGCCTGACGCAGCAGGCTCTGCCCCGGTCAGGTGGCCGGGCCTGCACCGCTTTTTTCTTCTTTTTCAGGAGAGAACAGATGATATCATATTCTGCTTCCTGTGCAGGTCAGCTGGCTGTGGGGCATGTTGTGCTCTCGGCTGCAACCTGCTGGGTTATTACGCAAAAACGTGGCCAGTCTGTGTTGCTGTGCCCGGTGCTTGCAGCTCCGCTGACCCGCCACCGTGCTGACCTTATGCTGCCACCATCTGTTGTGCCGGTGCCAGGCTGTGGTGAGGGCGCGCTGATACGATGCCGCCCTGTATGGCGTAAGCATAGCCGGGGGCTGGTTAAAGTCGCATCGTTGCCGCAGGCTTTTATCAGTCATATGCAGGCTGCTCTCAGAACTGAGATACTGTGTCAGCATTCTGAAGATGAGTCAGGCAGGTCGCAGCCGCGGCCTTATATGCTTTCATCTTATAAAAAACACAAAAATTATATGACATTTTCATGAGGGATTATGCCCCGTAAGCCTGTAGTCAGAGCTCTGTTGCAGGGGGAGGCCCCGGCCGCGCCCGCACGGCGGCGCAGGGTGCGCTCGACCGAGACTCCGCTTGATATTTTTCTGCGCATTATGCGTGGCGATGACACTGTGACCGACCGCCAGTTTGAAGCTGCAAAAGTAGCGGCACCTTATGTGCACCCTAAACTGACCGGCATGTCGGTCAGCGCGGTGATGTGTAAAGGGGCAGAAGAATATTCAGATGAAGAGCTCACGCATCTTATACAGTCATGTGCGGCAGGCAGTTCGCGATGAGCTGACCAGCAGGGCAGAAGCCCGCGCAGGGCTTGAGGCATTTACACGTCGCACAATGGCTGGTTACCGGTGCGGGGCGCATCATCGTCTGTTATGTGCCAGACTTGATGCCGTTGCACGGGGTGAGATCACCCGGCTGATGGTGTTTATGCCTCCCCGGCATGGCAAATCTGAGCTGATAAGCAGGCGTTTTCCGGCGTGGTATCTGGGGCAGTACCCTGACAGGCAGGTGATCTGTGCGGCGTATAGCGCCACCCTCGCCCAGGACTTCGGGCGCACGGTGCGTAATCTTGTGGCTTCACCAGGGTTTACGGCATTGTTTCCCGCTGTCAGCCTGGCGGCAGACAGTGCAGCACGTGACACCTGGCATACTGCGGCGGGGGGCAGTTATACTGCAACCGGCACCGGAGGCGGGCTGACCGGGCGCGGTGCTCATCTTGCTCTGATTGATGACCCGGTAAAAGACCGTCAGGAGGCTGAAAGCCCCTTACGTCGTCAGGCTGTGTGGGAGTGGTATCGTTCAGTGTTGCGTACGCGGCTTATGCCGGGTGGTGCTATTGTGCTGGCCATGACCCGCTGGTCACCTGATGATCTGGCCGGGCGTTTGCTGGCTGATATGAAAAATGGCACGGGTGAGGCGTGGGAGGTGCTCTCGCTGCCCGCTATGGCGGAGGAGCAGGAAACCCCTGATGCGCTCGGGCGTCTGCCAGGTGCTGTGCTGTGGCCCGAGGCCTTTGCGCCTCAGGCGCTGCATGATCTGCGCCTGGCTGTGGGGGAGCGTGAGTGGAGTGCTCTTTACCAGCAGCGGCCAGTGCCGGCTGAGGGGCATTTGTTCAGCACAGCCCTGATGACGGTGCATGATGCTCTGCCAGCACAGGGGCAGAGCGTGCGGCGGTGGGATTTAGCTGCGACAACCCGCAACAGGTCTGACTGGACAGCGGGAGTGAAAATGACCCGCCTGCCAGATGGTCGCTATGCTGTGGCTGATGTTGTGCGCCTGCGCGGAGACCCCGCTCAGGTTGAGGCGGCTTTGCTGGCAACGGCCTCGCAGGATGGAGCGGCCACTGAGATTATTCTGCCCCAGGACCCCGGGCAGGCGGGTGTGGCACAGGTGCGTTATCTGGCCGGGCGCCTGGCGGGGTATCGGGTGCGGGCTGTGCGTGAAACGGGAGATAAAGCCACACGGGCGGCCCCTTTTGCCGCACAGGTCAATGCGGGCAATGTTCTTGTTCAGCGCGCCCCCTGGACTGCACATTTTTTAGAGGAGCTGTCGCTTTTTCCTGCCGGCGGGCATGATGACCAGGTGGATGCAGCTGCCGGGGCTTTTGCTGCTCTGGCTGGCACAGTCGCACTGCCTCAGTTCAGCCCTGCTTTCCTCTCTCATATCTGAAGGGGAGCAGGGCTGGGCAGCCTGGTGCTTACTGTGCGTGTTCGCCCCCGGCCTGTGCGGCCCCCTCACGCAGGGCGCGCTGGCGTTCTCTTTCCTCTTTACGGGCACGGTGCTTTTTGGCACGTACCTCAGCCATTTCGGCACCCAGATGCGCCTCGCCGCGCTGCTCTGCCAGGTGGGTCTGGCGTTCGCGCTCAGCATAGCGGGCACGCTGTTTGTCGGTTCTGTCTTTATGGCAGTGCGGGCAGCAGATGCCGGCCTCATAAAGCGGAGAGGCAAGGTCATCTTTATCCAGCGGGGCACGGCAGGCATGGCACAGAGTCAGGTTGCCTGGTTCAAGTCCGTGGCGCACGGTTACGCGCTGGTCAAACACAAAACATTCACCCTCCCACAGGCTTTCTTCCTGCGGCATGGTTTCAAGATATTTTAAAATGCCACCTTTGAGGTGATAGACCTCATCCAGGCCTTCAGCTTTGGCAAAGGCGGTTGATTTTTCGCAGCGAATTCCCCCGGTGCAGAACATGGCAATGCGTGGTTTGCGGCCTTCGGCCTCAAGGGCTTCGCGTTTGTCACGCAGCCACTGAGGAAACTCGCGAAAGGTTTTAATGTCAGGGTCAATCGCCCCTTTAAACGTGCCAACAGCCACCTCGTAGTCGTTGCGGGTGTCTATCAGCACGGTGTCGGGGTCACTGAGCAGGGCGTTCCATTCTTTCGGGTCGAGATAAGTACCGACTTCAGAGCGCGGGTCGAGGTCTGGCACACCCATCGTCACGATTTCAGCCTTGAGGCGCACTTTCATGCGCAGGAAGGGCATGGCGGGGGCACGTGAGAATTTGACTTCAATTTCGGCACAGCCTGGCAACGTGCGGATATGCGCTAAAACGGCTTCAATACCTTCGTCTGTGCCGGCAATAGTGCCGTTAATGCCTTCGCGTGCAAGCAGCAGAATACCTTTTACACCCTGCGCATCGCATACGGCGCGCAGGGGCGCACGCAGGGTCTCTGCATTTTCAAAAGGGGTAAAGCGGTAAAGAGCCGCGACACGAAAAGGGAGGGATTCGGTGTGAGTGTCGGGGGCAGAAGGTGTGTTCGTCATCATGACAGCATCCGGTATCAGGGATTGCAGTCCGGTTAGAGGCAGCACAGGCCGGTTTATCACCGCAATCACGCGTTTGTTATATCGTGGCCTGCCAGGCAGGTCAGGCCAGATTTACTCCCTGTTTTGCCGGTGCTGCAAGTGGCATGGGGAGAAGTTTTGGCCTGAAAGGCTATTTTTTCTTTATAAATGCGTTCAGTGATATTTTTTTTCATAATGCCTGATAAAAGATTTATAGAGTAGGTTATGCCAGTCATTTGAGTCGCTAAGGAATCAGCACGTGCAGGAACAGGACGAAGTTATTGCAGGGTACATCATTCAGCTTGAAGATGAGCAGGGTGAGTATTCATTCTGGACACTCCATAGTGAGTGGGACGCTGAGCTTGATGAAGCCAGACTTTATGAAAACGAAGAAGACGCCACTGAGCAGGCAGAAAGTCTGCAGCAGAAAGAAAGTGGTGTTGTAACAGTCGAGCCTGTTTTTGAAGGCGACGAAGAAGACTGGGACGACGTAGACGAAGCCTGAGGGCTTTTTATAGCAGGTCACAGCGTTAAGCCTTATCGGGGCTGATGCGCTGATAAAGGGTCATTCATGCCGGTTTCCCGCGGGGGCTGGTGTGAGTGGCCCTTTTTTTATTGGCCTGCGCCATGCCTCCATTATGCCAGCAAGGAAGAAAAAGGCTCATGTCGCGAGTGTTATCATCAGGGCCTGCCGGCTTTTCTCTTTCCCGTCTTATGGGGGGGCGCACAAAGGCTGCCTTGGCGGCCGGGCAGTCAGACAGGCGCGAGCCATATCTGGGCAGCGTGCCTCAGGCTGAACGCTTCAGGTCACAGCAGGGCAGGGGGCAGGGTGCTCCTTTCCCGCAGGATATGGCTCAGGCTCTGCGTGCTGCCGGGGGGCAGGCAGGTGCTGAACGCAGCGCCCTGTTTCGCCCCTATCAGCCGCCCGCAGGGGTGCGTGGCGGGGCAACACAGGCACATGACAGTGCTTTTTCCTCCTCCGCCATGCAGCCTGACTGGCTAACCCGCGCGCAGGCTGACGGCACGGCTTTTCCGGGGTATCCGGTACTGGCAGAGCTGGCACAGCGGGCAGAATACCGCCACATGGTGGAAGTGATCGCCACTGAGTCCACGCGGGAGTGGATTGCCTTTCATGCCCGTGGTGGCACTGACAAACATGCCCGCATTGCAGAGCTTGAAGCAGAATTTACCCGCCTCGAGGTCCGTCAGGCCCTGCGCAGCATGGCCGAGTATGACGGTTATTATGGCATGGGGCTGCTTTATGCTGATACGGGGCAGAGCATAAATGAAACACCGCTGCTGCTCAGACCTGAGACCTTTCGTAAAGGCATGCTGCGTGCCCTCAGGGCGGTAGAGCCTGTGTGGACGATGGCAGACAGCTACTCCACCACAAACCCGCTGAGTGCTGATTTTTATGCCCCCACACACTGGTGGGTGCAGGGGCAGCGTGTGCATAGCACGCGCCTGCTGCGGTTTGTTTCGCGCCAGGTGCCCGACCTGCTTAAACCGGCTTATAATTTTGGTGGTGTTTCATTAAGTCAGATGGCCCGCCCTTATGTTGAAAACTGGGTGCGTACCCGTCAGTCTGTCTCCGCCCTGCGCTGACCACCATCATGCATATGGCAATGCTCAGCCTGTGGGGTGAGACTGACCCCGATATCTCGTTCAGCTTTCGCAGCCTGTGGCAGATGGATGCCCGGACACAGGCCGATGTTGAAAAGACCCGCACCGAGATTGATGAGCGTAACATCCGGGCGGGTGTTGTGACCCCGGCAGAGGCCCGTCGCCGCACAGCGCATGACCCGTCAGGGCAGTATGCGGGTATTTCTGTCCCCCAGGGGTGATATGACATTACCCTTAAAGGAAAAAATCCTTTGACATATAAAGATATTTTTGACGAAGCCGGGGTGGCTGATCTGCCCCTGGCATGCGATGGCTCAGTGCGCCGTATTGATGATGACGGGCACCTGCACATTGCAAGCTGTATTTTGTCAGCAGCCGGTGTCAGCCCCTATTACGGGCGCGAAATTCCCGGTGCTGAGGCACTGGGGCTTGAGGCTGATAAAATTTATCAGGTGTTTCGCCCGCCGCAGGTTCTGGCGGCTGCGGCTGCCAGCATGGCGGGTAAGCCTGTGCTTATGCGCCATCAGCCTGTTTCTGCCCGCGATCACCCCGGCACGCTGACAGTGGGGGCCGTGGGCAGTTCAGTTGTGTTTTCGCCGCCCGGTCTGACCGGCAGCCTGACTATATGGGACAGCGCAGCCATCTCGGCCATTCTCAGCGGGCGGCAAAGGGCCGTTTCGGCCGGTTATCGCTATCGCGCCATTCAGCAGGCCGGCACCTTTGAGGGGCGGCCTTACACGCTGGTTATGGCCGATATCGTATTTAATCACCTGGCACTGGTGGCACGGCCACGCGTGGCTTCGGCGGTCATTGGTGACGCTTTGCCCACAGCGCCGGTGTCTTCCCTTTCTCCCGTGCAGGAGCCTTTGTCCTCTCCCATGACCAGTTCACATTCTGCGGTCAGTGCACCGCATGTATCAGACCGTTCTCAGCCTGCCAGCGGCGCTATGGATGCCGCTATAGAGCAGGCCGTGCGCCAGGCTGAAGCCGGTGCAGTGCGCCGCCTTGAGGCCCTGCATACTGCCCGCGAGGCTGTGCGCCCTTTTGTGGGTGATGTCGCGATGGACAGCGCAGGTGCTGTTTATGGCTTTGCCCTGCGTGAAAACGGGGTGGAAACTGACACGCTGCCAGAGGAGGCTTTTCAGCCTTTGTTTGAGCAGTTTGCGCGCCTTAGCGTGCAGGCACAGGCCTGCCGGGCCGGCCCGGTAATGGGCATGGACAGCGCAAAAATCGTGTCATTCCGTGAAGAGTTTGGTTTGTCCCGCATTATGGTGAAAGCATAACATATGTCTTTTCAAACACAGGTTTATGTCGAGCCGGCTCTGGCTGTGACAGGCGATTTTGCCTCTCTTAACCCTGCGGCGGTTTTCCCGGCGGGGGAGGGCGCACTGGTTGCGGCCCCGGCGGGCTGCACTGTGGGGGCTTTTGCCTGGGTGCAGGCCGATCAGCGTTCTGTCACCAATGCACCGCCATCAGGCTCTGCTGCTGCTCCTGATGGTTTTGTGCATCGTGATCTTACAGGTCAGATCAGTAATTTTGCTGACGAGGCCAGCCTGGTTATTCCCGGCGGGCTGCCCGTAACCCTGTTTACGGCAGGTGACTTCTGGGCTGTGACCTCAACCGCAGCCACACCGGGGCAGGCTGTTTTTGCCAGCACAACCACCGGGGCCGTGTCTGTTGCGCAGGCGGGCAGCACGGTAGATGGCGCTGTACAGACCCGCTTTTTCGCAGCATCGACCTGCAATGCAGGCGAGCTTGTTAAAATCTCAACATGGATTTCTGCTGTATGAGCGCTCTCACTCCCGAACTGGCTGAACTGAACCGCCTTGGCTTTATTATGCCAGAGGCCCGCGGTATGATCTCTGACAGCCTGCTGGCCACTGACCGCATGGCACTTGATGCGCAGCCTGCTCTCTCAACCACAGCTAATGCGGGCATCCCTGCTTTTATGAGCGCCTGGGTTGACCCGGCTCTGGTTAAAGTGGCGTTTGCGCCTGTACGCGGTGCCGAGATGCTGGGTGAGGTGCGCAAGGGTGACTGGGTTACCCGCACAGCAATCTTCCCCATGCTTGAAACAACCGGTCAGGTATCAGGTTATGGTGACCATAATGGTAATGGCCTGGTAGGGCTTAATCCCTCTTACCCTGAGCGTCAGTCTTATCATTATCAGGTCTTCCTCTCCTGGGGGGAGATGGAGCTTGCACTCGCAGGGCAGGCCCGCCTGCAATGGGTGGCCAGCCTGCGTGAGGCCGGGGCACTGAAACTGAATAAATTTCAGAACAAAACATATTTTTTTGGTGTTGAGGGGCTGAAAAACTACGGCTACCTCAATGACCCGCGCCTGCCAGCGGCCATTACCCCGGCTGTTAAGGCTGCCGGTGGCACAGAGTGGGAAAAAGCCACCGCGGAAGAACGGCAGGATGATGTGATTGCTCTGATTAACCGCCTGCGTGAGCAGACGGCAGGCCTGGTCACGACAGATACCCCCATGGTGCTGGCGCTCTCCCCCTCACGCATGGGGCTGCTTACCCGCCGCAACAGCTTTGGTAATTCTGCGGCAACCCTGTTGCAGGAAACCTATACCGGGCTGCGCTTTGTGCAGGCGGTGGAATATGGTGATGCAGCAGGCAGCACGGTGCAGACCCTTCAGATTATGGCTGAGCATGTTGATGGCCAGAAAACAGCTGAGGCCGCCTTTACCGAAAAACTGCGCACGCATGCCGTTGTTACCGAAGCCTCAGCCTGGCGGCAGAAGCTCTCTCAGGGCACATGGGGGGCTGTCATTTATATGCCGGCAGGCATAGCCACTATGACAGGCGTATAATATTTCCCTGATATCATAACGGTTTTTTCAGAGTGTAAGGAAAATGATTAATGGCAACAGCCACTACTGTCACCGTGGGCTGCAAGCTGCCCGGCGGCCTTGTTCTGCGCCTGCGTGATGTCACACATACACTGGCAGGGGCCAATACCTCCTCTGTCATTGGCGGGTATGGTCTGACCCGGCTGCCGGCTGATTTCTGGCAGGCCTGGGCAGAGGCTTATGCGCATTATCCTTTACTGCGCCAGGGGCTTATTTTTGCGCAGAGCACAGCTGAAAAAGGGGCTGCGCAGGCTCGTGAGCAGGCAGAGCTGCGCTCAGGGCTTGAAGCCGTTAATCCCCACACACCGGCACCGGGTATCAGCCCGGTCTGACCGCTGCTCAACCTGTCTGATGGAGTGTGACCAATGTCCGCCATGTCTGTTTTCTCTCCTGCGCAATGGCAGCAGCGTTATCCTGGCCTGTATGCCCGTGTCGGGGCTGAAGGGGTGCAGACCTGCCTGGCCTTTGCTGTGCAGTTACTGGCCCCCGGTGCGGTGCGTGACCCGGCACGGTATGCATATTTGCTGGGGCTGGTGGTTGCGCATCTGGCACAGCTTGGCTCTGGCAGTGATGCGCCGCCCTGTGCCGATGCCGCAGGGGGCGGTCAGCCAGCTCTTGTGGGGCGTGTCATCTCAGCGCGTATGGGCAGCGTGCAGGTTGAGGCTGATGCAGGCCCTGTTGCCGGCTCTCAGGGCTGGTGGCTGCAAACACCTTATGGTGCGGCTTTCTGGGCGGCAACGGCTTTTACCCGCACGGCCCGCTATGTGCCGGGCTGAAACACAGCCGCAGCAGATATTCTGTCGGGAGGAGTAACACTGAATGGTGCTGGTTTTTGAAAATAAACGGCAGATAAAGAATATATTGCAGGGCCTTGCCCGTGGTGCAGCTTCTGCCAGGCCGTCTGTCAGTGCGGGGTTTCTGCCCGGTGCCCGTTATCGCACCGCGACATCTGTCGCGACTGTTGCTGCCGTGCAGGAGTTCGGGGCGGTGATACATCATGCATCACACAGGCAGGGTCGTGGCTCTGCACAGCTGTTGCCGCCACGTCCGTTTATGCGCCCGGCTGTGCAGCAGAATGCCCTGCACTGGGCGGAGCAGATGCGCACCGGGCTGCGGAACAGTGTGCGTTCAGCCCGTGATGTAGCCCGTGCTGTTTACGCTCCGCAGCAGGTGTTAGAACAAACCGGGCAGGCTATGGCAGAGAGCATACGGCAAAGGATTGCCGCAGGCACAGTGCAGCCTGATGCCCCTGCGACCATTGCGCAGAAGCACAGCGCCACACCTCTGGTGAACACCGGCACGCTGCTCAGTGCTGTTGCGGTGCAGGTGCAGTTGTGATGATGCCTTCACTTTTTGCCATGGCAGCCGCAGCCACACATGCTGTGCTGCCCTGCATTGTGGCCACCCTGCGTATGTCAGATGGCTATGATACGCAGCCCGATGGCACAACCCGCCCGCGCTATAACGACGTGCTGGTGAGTGTGCGTATTCAGCCCGCCAGCGCGGCTGACCTCGCCCTGCGTGAGGGGCTTGGGCAAAATACGCTGACCCGCACAGTCTATATGCCAGGCGAGATCAAAGGTGTTGACCGTGCTCATCAGTTTGGTGGCGATCTTTTGCTGTTTGAGGGGGCGACATGGCTGGTCACCGGCCAGCCTGAATTATGGTCTGAAACACAGGGAGGGGTAAAGTGGTCGAGACTTCTGGTAACACGGCAGGAGCCGCCGTCTCAGAACCCGTAACATCACGTCTGTTTGTTGCATTACGTGCCTTTTGCCTTGAACTTTTGCCGCGTGGAACAGTAGTTTTACAAACACGGCAGAATAATACGCCGGTGCCTGATACCTCCTTTGTGCTGCTGAGTATCCTCAGCCGCCATGGGCTGACAACAGGTGCTCAGCATAATACGCCAGTGGCTGTAACACTGAGTATGCCTGAGGAATTTGTTGTTCAGGTCAGTCTTTTTGGTGATGCAGCTGCTGATAATGCCCGTATCCTGGCCACGGCTTTTCGTTCAGAATGGGCCTGCATGTTTTTTGACAGCCTGGCGCAGCAGACAAACATGGCTGAAAGTCAGGCCGGCACGCCCCTCTCTGCCGGAGGGTGGCTGCAACAGACACCTCCTGCTGTCAGTTCAGGGGGCACATTGCCCGACCTGCCAGTGCCTCTGGCTGTGCCTGATGCCGCACAGCGCCCGACACGGCTGGTACCGCTTTTCGCTGAAGAGATACGTCAGCTCGCTTTTGTTAATGGCGAGCAGCAATACGAACAGCACTGGGTGTTAACCCTGCATTGCCAGGCAACGTCTTCTCTTATTCTTCCACAAACCACGGCTTCTTCAGCCAGTATCACGCTGGCGAATACTGAGGCCCTCTCGCTGCGTGAGATTTCTGTATGACCCTTCCGGTAAGTTCCCTCGTTTCTGTTACACCCGGGGTTATCAGCCCCGGTGGCACAGTTAATCTGCTTAATGGCATGCTGCTTTCGGCTAATACAGCGCTCGATACGGGGGTAAATGTGTTTACCTCAGCCAGCGCAGTGGCACAGACCTGTGGCGCCTCAGGCGCAGAAGCGCAGATAGCGGGTGTATATTTCTCAGCCTATACCAATGCGCAGGACCTGCCCTCAAAGCTGTATATTTTTAAGCTGCCCCCAACCCCGGCAGAAAGTGATTATGGCACTTATCTCGATCAGGCTGCGGCTGCAGCACCTGACTGGGCTCCGTTTATGTTTGCAACGGAGCCTTCAGCAACAGCAAAAAATAAAATTCGGACATGGATGGCGGCAAATCCTAACCGCTACTGGGGTATTATTCCTGACTCTGATGAGACTATTCTGACAACCGGGGTAACATCCTCTTTCGGGGCGACTGTTAAAGCACAGAAGACACCGGGCCTGACCTGCCTGTGTAACACCGATGGCAGTGGTATTCTGGCCGCAGCCTTATGCCTTGGGTGGGCTGCAAGCCTTAACCCCCGGCGCACGGGCGGGCGCACCACACTGATGTTTCGTAATAACGGGGCTGTAACAGCGGCGGATATTACCCCTGCTCAGGCTGTTAACCTGCTTGCAAATGGTTACAGCTTTTATGGCAGCTACAAAACATCTGACAGCACCTTTAATTTTATCAATAACGGTGCTGTCAGTGGTGAGTTCGCCTGGGCTGACAGCTACATTAATCAGATATGGATGAATGCAGCTTTCCAGTCTGACCTGGTTACACTCCTCACCTCGGTTGGCCAGATTCCCTATACCACAAAAGGAGATTCTCTGATCTCGACCGCGGTGCAGAGCACGATAGATACCGCCGTATCATTCGGGGCTGTTCAGCCTAATGTCACGCTGTCAGCCAGTCAGGTGCAGACAGTTAATGCACAGGCAGGCCGCACGATTGATGATGTGCTCTCAACCCGTGGCTGGTACCTGCTGCCTGGTGCGTCAGCGGCGTCTGCCAGTGTGCGGGCCAGCCGCGGGGCTGTGGCCGGGCGTTTCTTCTACACAGATGGTGAGTCTGTGCAGTCCATCTCTCTGGCATCTGTCGAGGTTCAGTGAACATGTCTGATTATGATATTACAGCCGCTAACTCGGTTTTTACTATTACGGTGCCAGGGCTGTACAATGCCCCTGTAACCCTTGAAAATTATGCGGCTGACCGTGCATTTGAAACCGATGCCCGTGAGCTGGCAGAAACCGCGATGAGCATAGATGGCTACCTCAATGCCGGGTGGATCCCCAACCCGGTGATGCAGACTATCTCGCTCGCTGCGAATAGTGAGAGCGCTCTGGTATTTGAAGGGATTGCCATGGCGCAGGACTCCCGCCGGGGGCTTTATCGCCTTGGGGCTGAAATTCAGCTGCCTTCTATCGGGCGCAAATATACCATGGTGCGGGGCCTGCTGCGCTCACTTGTCAGTGTGCCGGGGGCGCGACGTGTGCTTGAGGCCCGGCATTTTGAAATTATGTGGGAGCGCGTGCTGCCAGCCGCCATTTAATAATTCTGCTTACTGATAAAACAGACTGTGCACAGAAAAGGTTTTGTTCAGCGCATGAAAACTCTGGATTATACGCATGCCCGCGAGGGCGCAGATAATGGCAAACAGTTTCATTTAACCCGGATGGATGCGTTTAGTGCTGACCAGTGGGCACGTCATTGCCTTCAGGCTGCAATAAGAGGTGGTGCCCGGGTAGGGGCCGATATGGCGCAAAGCGGTATGGCCGGGCTGGCCTCACTGGGGATAGAGATTTTTGGCTTTATGGATGAAGCTGACCTGGACAGGGCCCTTGAGCGGCTGATGCGCTGTGTCAGCCTGCGGCCAGACCCGTCAAACCCGTCTTTAAGCCGGCCTGTGCTTGCCTCAGATTTTGAAGAGCCGGAAACACTCGGCATAGTGCGCTCTGAGGTGTTTAAACTGCATGTGGGTTTTTTACTGGCCGCTGCACACCAGCTTTTCCCCGTTGTGGCGGCCCTTTTGTCAGAACCGGCACAGAGCCCGTCAGCTGCGTAAATCTTTCGGCTGCTCTGGCCGCTGTTATCGGCAGTGGTCTTGCAACATTGCATGAGCTGCAAACGGTTTATGACAGTGAAGACCTTTATCTTCTCCTTGAAATTACCTCTGTCAGAAACTGGAACAGCGCACAGGCCGCGGCAGAAGCACAGCGCCGCGTCGCCGGTGACACCCGCGCATTTTAGAGAAGGAAGACCATTGTGGCTGACACTGTGCTTGATGAGCTGGTTATTCGCCTGGGGCTTGATACATCTGCGCTTCAGGGCGGTGCCCGCACGGCCCTGAACACGCTTGATACGCTTGAGGCCCGCAGCCGCTCTGTTTCTGCCCATATGGCGGCTTCGCTCTCGCAGACACAGCGTGAGGTACTGGGCCTTATGGGGGTTATAACCGGTGGGCGCGGTCTTTCTGCAGTGCTCGGGCTGCCGGCGGATTCATCTTCCTCCTCTGCTGGCAGACGGGCAGGTCTCGGGGCCGCTGACAGGGGGCGTGTGTCACAGCCCTCTCTGGCTGCGTTTTACCGTGCCACACCCCCCGGGGCTGAAAGTGGTGTGTGGTCAGCTGGTTTGCCCCGCACACAGGCTTTTATGCCTCGTACACAGGTTTCTGCCCCGCAGGCTGAGAGAGAACGCCCGCGCGCGGCGGCAGTGCACACAGCGGCAGAGCGGCCGGTCAGGGTATTTGCCCCGGCTGGCAGGTCAGAGGCTGCACGCGTGCGCGGGCCGGATGTGGCGCAGCCCTCTCTCGTGCAGAATATTACTCATAATGTGCGCACCGGGAAGCAGCATGTGCTGATGGTGCGCCAGCTACCCCTGCCTCGGCCTGTGTCTCTGCCTGTGCAGAGTGCCCCGGCACGCGCAGAGCGTTCAGCCTCGGTAGTGCATGAGACGGAGGGAAATCATACGCTGACCGTGCTTTCAGGTGGGGCAGTTCACCCTGAGTATGCAGGCAGAGCAGAACAGAGAGGCCGCCCTGTCAGTATGATGACAGAGGGCCCGGCTCTTTCATCAGCTTATGGTCGTTCAGCTCCGCTGATGCAGGCGGCAACAGTGCCACCTGCGGCTCTGGCCACGCCGGCAGTGACCCGCAATACAACACATATCGGGCCGGTGACGATTTCGGCTCCCTCGGGCAACGCTGATGAGATCGCTCAGGCACTACAGCGCCTTGGCGAAGGCAGCAGTCAGACCCTTGCCGGGCTTTCAACACTGGGTTCTGTCTGATCTTTCTTTCTGGTACAGGGGTTTTTGATTTATGGTTATGTTCCCCGTTGCGTTACCTCAGGTCTGGTCTGTGCCCGAAACTGCGGGTGTACCGGCTTTGCGCGGGCGGTCTGCCTGGCAGGGTGTCAGGGCCGCGGCTTCTGTCACGGCAGGGCAGGTGCTCAATGACCTGCTGGTCAGCCAGAGTGCTGGTCAGTGGGGTATTTTTTCAGCCACAGGTGACAGGGTGCTCTCTGCTGCCCGTGTGATGTCTGTTGCAACAGACATCCGCAGCCGGGTGGCCACTGCTCCGCTCGAAGGGGGCGGGTTTATGTCTTACAGCAAGGTGGAGGAGCCCTGTATACACCGGGTGCAGATGGTGTGTGACGGCACCGAAACCGGGCTTGGGGCTATGTTGTCTGATATGGTGCTGCCAAAAGCGTTGCTTGATGCTGGTGGTGCCGGCGAGGTGTATGTACGTAAAGTGTTTTTTGAAACACTTGAAAGCCTGAAAAAAGATTTATCGCTTTATACGGTTATTACTCCTGAGCGAAAATACAGCCCGGTTAATGTCACGGGCTGTCGCTGGCTGCGTGACAGTCGCCACGGTATTACTATGCCGGTGGTCGAAATTACGTTGCAGGAGATACGCCAGGCAGCTGCTCCGTCGCTCACCTCATCGCGCATGCCAGAAGGGCAGTCCGTGCAGTATGGAGGCATGGTACCTGTCAGCACGATGTCCTCTTTCCCGCGTCAGAACTTTTTCTCCCGTCTGACAGGCGGACTTTCTGACACGCTCTCTGTGACGGATTTTATTTTATGAGCAGCGAACAGAATACGTCAGAACGCCTGGCAGAAAGCCTTACAAAAGCATCGGTTATTCCTCTTGAGGCTGTGCCGGCACAGATGCTGAAAGTTTCTTTGTCAGGCAGCATGATGCAGATAACCCTGCGCCAGCGCAGCACGGGGCTTTATGCCGATATATGGCTGGGGCAGACCGCTGTGCTCTCGGGCGTATTATGTCAGAACCTGACCTGGCTTGTGCGTGACCAGGCTGCCGGCCTGCCAGGTGATTTCACCTTTGTCGATACAAAGGGTTTGCAAAACCCCGACAGCACAGGCCTGGGCAGCCGTTTTATGCTGATGTATTATGAACGGTGGCCGTCATGACCGCTCTGGCTATGCTCAGCGCCGGGCAGAAAACAACCTTTGTGTCACGCGGGCTGGTGGTGACCTTTCGCATGGGCGGCAACGGGTTCGGGGCTGCGGGGCAGGATGTGGTCACACTTACCGGGCTGCGTGTCACGGCAGATATTGTGCAGGCCCGCTTTCCCGCCGCAGAAATCGCCACACTGCGTCTTGAGGGTGTGAATGCTGACCTGATGAACCGTCTGAGCCTGATGGTCCCTGATATTTTTTATCAGAGCATCAGCGAAGTTCTGATCGAGGTGCAGGAGGGGCAGAGCGTGCCGGTGCTGGTTTTTCGTGGCGGGGTAACCCTCGCTTACGCTGACTACCGCCAGGCGCCTGAGTGCGCTTTTATGGTGCAGGCTCTCTCAACGGCTTTGCCCAATGCTATGCCTGCCACACCAACGGCGTTTAAGGGGGCTGTGCAGGCGGCCACTTTATTGCAGACAATTGCACAAAAAGCCGGGCTGACATTTGTTAATCATGGTGTTGAAGCCACATTTTATAATCCGTACCTTGATGGCAGCCCGGGCCAGCAGATCGCCCGCTGCCTTGAGGCTGTGCCTGTGCGTGCCGGGCTGGGGCGGGGGCAGCTTTCTGTCTGGCCTTCTGAGGTTACAGGTGCCGGTACATCTGCGGCCTCTGCCGGGCAGCAGAGTGATGCAGCCGTAGCGGTTTCGGCCGCAACCGGGCTGGTGGGTTATCCCTCCTGGTCAGCAGGGGGGCTGTCAGCCCGTATGCTGTTTAGCGCACAAATTGGTTTTAACACGCTTATTGCGCTGCAAAGCCGGTATCAGCCAGCAGGCCAGGGCAATGTGTCAGAGGCAGAGAATGGCCCCGTTGGTTTGTGGCGCGTGATTAAAGCTCATCATTTTTTGCAAAGCGAAGTGCCCGGTGGTGGCTGGTTTACCGACATTATCGCGCAGGCGGTGCGTTAACGCAGTCATACCCTGCCTTTGCCTCCTTTTTCAGGATGGATGCTTTTTATGAGTTCTTCTCTCTCCTCCTCACTTTATCCGGTTTTTCATCGTGCTGATGCTGCGGCATCTGACTTTAATGCGCTTAATGCTGTTGTGGCACGTCTGCTCTCGACACGGCGCACCGTTATGCTGGTGCAGGTTTGTGCCGTGTCAGGCACAGGGCTGGAGCCGGTTGGTTTTGTTGATGTGCAGCCTATGGTGCACCAGCAAAATGCAGCAGGGCAGGTGACCCCTCATGGTGTGGTGTTTCAGGTGCCCTATTTTCGCCTGCAGGGCGGCATACGCGCGGTGATCACTGACCCGGTGGTGGGGGATATCGGCCTAGCACTGGTGGCAGACCGTGACAGTTTTAATGTTAAAACCGCACGGGCGGCGGCGGCACCAGGCTCTTTCAGGCAGCATAATATAGCCGATGCACTTTACCTGGGGGGTTTTCTCAATGCTGCCCCCCGGGAATATATCTGGATGAACGAAAGCGGTGTCAGCATCAAAACAGAAGGCACGTTTTCGGTAAATGCACAGAATGTCGAGATTACCGGCGGGGTGTCTGTCAAAGGTGACCTCAGTGTCTCGGGCGATGTGACCGGCCGGGGCATTTCTTTATCGCAGCATACGCATCCAGGTGTGCAGCCCGGGGCAGGGCAGACCGGCACACCGGTTGGTTAACCGTGTGCAGTATTATCTGCTGTTTTTATAAAATATCAGAGCATGACAGGAACTCATGACATGGATGAGGAAAGCACAACCGGTGCACTGTTGCTTGATGCAGCCACCTGGGACCTTGTGATTGATGCACAGGGCAACATTGCCCAGGCAGCGGCCCCTTATGCCATCGTGCAGAATGTGGCGTGTGCTGTCAGGGTTTTTCTGGGGGAGTGCTGGTACAACACGGCACTGGGCCTGCCCTATCTTGAGCATGTTCTGGGGCGCAGTCAGTCTGTTGCTCTTTTTCGTTCAGATGTCGAGCAGGTGGCCCGCACGGTGCAGGGTGTCTCGCGCGCGGTGTGCGTGCTGACTGACATAAGCCCGCAGCGCCGCCTCTCTGGCATTATTCAGCTCGCTCTTGAAGATGGAACCCGGACCAGTGTCAGCTTCTAGCACCACACAACAGACCAGTTATGGCACGACTTCGGTGCCAGCCCCCCGCCTGAGCAGCTCTGGCTTTGTTATGCCTCAGGAGGCAGAAGTGCTCGCCGGAGTTTTAGCTGATATTAATGCAGCTTTTGGTAACCAGCTCAGCCTGAGCCTTTCAACCCCGCAGGGGCAGCTTGCTGTGTCTATGACTGCCATTCTGGGCGATGCATATGACCAGTTCCTGGCTGTGGCCAATGGCGTTGACCCCGCGCGTGCCACAGGCCGTATGCAGGATGCTATCGGGCGGCTGTATTTTATGACCCGCCAGTCCGCAACAGCCACTGTTGTGGCGTGTGTATGTACGGGCACATCGGGCACGGTTATACCGCAGGGCAGCCTTGTCCAGGATACCTCTGGCAACAGATATGCCGCGAGTGCGGCTATTACACTTGATGAAACAGGCACTGCCACCGGTAATTTTGTCTGCACTGTAGCGGGCGAAACGGCCTGCCCGGCGCAGAGTATTCGCCTCAGCCAGGCGCTAAACGGCTGGGCAACGGTTACTAACCCTGTGGCAGGGGTTACGGGGCGCAACACAGAGGGGCGTATTGCTTTTGAGCGCCGCCGCCAGGTGTCTGTCTCGCTTAATTCAGTGGGGGTTAATAATGCTATTCAGGCCAGTGTGCAGGCTGTACCTGGCGTGCTTGACGCATATGTAACAGACAACAGCACCGGCAGTGCTGTAACGATAAAAGGGGTCACTCTGGCGGCGCATAGTGTTTATGTGTGTGTCAGTGGCGGCAGTGACGATGCTGTGGCCCGCGCTATTCTGAGCAAAAAGCCACCAGGTTGTGCCTATACCGGTACAACGCAGGTGCAGGTAAGCGATACAGATACAGCTTATAGCAAAGCGCCTGTTTATAACGTTAGTTTTCAGCGCGCAAAGCCGGTCGCTGTGTATGTAAATGTGAAACTTTCCTCCTCCCTTCAGGTGCCCGCTGATGTGCAGACCCAGGTGCGCAAGGCTGTTCTGGCTTCATTTCTGGGGCTTGATGGCGGCGCACGCGCAGGGATAGGCAGCGTCATTTATGCCAGTCGTTTTTACAGTTCTGTTGCGGCTCTGGGCAGCTGGGCACAGATTATCGATATTACAGCCGGCCCGACTGCTGACCCGACAGCTATCAGCATGGCACTCAGCATTGATCAGATCCCGGTGCTGGAAGCAAAAAATATCAGTGTGGAGCTGGCCTGATGCAACATTATGAACAGACCATTTTGTCGCAGTATGCGTGTTCTCCCTCACTGACCACGCTGATTGACGCCTGGAACCAGATGACAGACCCGCAGGCACTGGTGAACAGATGGTTTGATAATATCTGGAACATCGAAACCGCCCAGGGTTATGGCCTTGATGTCTGGGGGCGTATTGTGGGTGTCAGCCGGGTGCTGCGGGTGGCAACCGGCACGTTTTTAGGCTTTCTTGAAGCAAATGACCTGACGGAAGAACCTTTTAACACCGCCCCCTGGTATCAGGACTATGCTGCCACTGATAACCACCGTCTTTCTGACAGCGGATATCGCCAGCTTATTTATGCCAAAGCACTTGCGAATATCACCGATTGTTCGGTTTTCTCGCTCAATAAAATCCTCATGATGCTGTTTGCCGGCCAGGGTGATGCCTGGGTGGAGGAAAGCGGCATTATGGCCATGCGGTATGTTTTTAATTTTACCCCCACACCTCTGCAGATTTCTGTCATTCAGAATGCAGGTGTTCTGCCCCGCCCGGCTGGTGTGACGGTTTCTTATGCGATCAGAGAAGCAGGAGACGGAGCATGAAAAGTTTAGACGACAGGGCGCTCTTCAGTGAGCTGATTGCTGCTGGCGCGCAGGATGGTAACGTGGCTGATATTCCCGCCAGCCAGGCTGTGGCGGGGGATGGCACAGCGTCAGTTGCGCTGGGGTTTCCGCCTGAAACATTTGTTGCCCGCTCTGCCGGTGGTGTGCCGCCGCGCGGGCAGGATATGAACGGGTTTTTAAAATATATCTCTCAGGCCATACAGTTTTTACAGGCAACATCAGTCAGTGCATTTGATAGTGGTTTTGCTGCTAAAATTGGTGGTTACCCCATGGGGGCGGTGGTGGCGGGTATTACGCCAGGTGGTGTGTGGCGGTCGGTGGCAGATAATAATGTCAGCATACCAGGAACGATGGGCGCCGCCTGGGTGAATTTCTTTGGTGACTATGTTCAGAAAGCAGGGGACACCATAAGTGGTGCGCTGGCAGTTACAGGCACCCTGCGCTCGGACAGTAATGTGATCGTGGCAAACAGCCAGAGCAAAAGTGTGGTCAATATACGGGTAACCAATGAAGGCTATCTGTCTTTTGACCTGAACTCAGCTGACCAGACAAACCTTGCTTCTCTGCGGGTCTATCCCAGTGGTGAAATAACCAGCAGAAAAGGCATACTTGCCCTGACCTCTCAACTGCCTGACGAGGGGTCAACCGGCTCAGGCCGGTGGTATCAGATCGGGAATACCCTGGTGCAGAACTTCAGGGTGCCGGCTGTATATCGTGCAACGGGTGGTACGTATGTGGCCTTTCCCAAAGCGTTTTCAGACACGGATGATATTACTATACAGCTTACGACAGCGGCGGATAATAATATGGATGTCTGGGCGTTTAACCCCACGACCGCAGGGTTTTATATTAACATCCCTTCTAATTCGGCTTCATCAGGGCTGCCTGTGAGTGTCACAGCAACGGGGGCGGCCCGGTGACAGCACCTCTTCTCTCTCCGGGCTGGCGGCCTTCGCCTGCACGTATGATCAAGCTTGCCGCTGTGTCGGATTTGCGCCTGCGCGGGCTGGTGGCCTGTCAGGCGCAGTTATCATGGGCGCCAAAATCAGGTGCTGATAACCTTGATTTCTCGCTTGATGCATCGGGCTGGCTTAAAGGCACAGAGGACTATCTGGCCTGTGTTTCAGCCTGCGTGCCCACAGCCACCGGGCTGGAAACTGACCTCAGAGTGTTATGGGCAACGGTGATGAGCGGTCTGGCCTGCTTTTTTCTGGGGGGCGGCATACCCGGAACAGTGCAGACTGTTCAGCTCACGCTGGTCACACAGCAGGGGCGCAGGCTGACGTTGCCTGTGTCTGTTGCCATACGCACTGACAGTGCGGCGGCACCGTCTGTCTGTGTGCCTCATCTTGCTGATGGCACACCACTGCCACCCAATACGCTTTCGCTTCAGAACGATGTCGCGCTGACAACCAATGATGGAAAGCCCTACCTTATAGCCTGAAGGACACATAGTGCTCATGTCCGGGTCATCCTGCACGGTCGCCATCAAAAGTGGTGTGCCGCTTTCGTCGTTATCGGTTTATCCTCAGCCTGCCCCGACCGATCTCGTTTTTGGTATTTTTAACGGGCAGGGGCAGTTTGTTCCGCAAAGTCAGATATGGTCGGGGGCTGTTGCCACAACCGGTGGCAGGTTAAGCGGGGCTCTTCTCTCTGACCTCGTGCCCGCGCAGCCTGATGAGCTGGTTAATAAAGCCTATGTTGACCGGGTTACAAAGCAGGTGAATGCTGATGTTTCAGACCTGGTGTCACAGGCACAGGCGGCGGCAGATAAAGCAACTGAAGCCGCCGATGCCGCTGTTGAAAAACAAAAAGGCGCAGCAGGCGGGCTTGCTGCCTTATCAGGTGCGGGCAACCTGCTTTTGGGGGGTGTTGAGTGTTTTGGTGTCGCCCATGGCAACCTGCTGCTGCTGACTGACCTGCCAGGTGAAGACCCGGGAGTGCAAAACGCATTGTGGAACAATGGTGGCTATCTCTGTATTTCCCGGGGGGCATAACGCAGATGAGACAATTTAAATGGCCTGAAAGCCTTTATATCTGCCTGGCTGCTGCGGCTTTGGGCGGGGCAGCCAGTGCAGCACAGGCTCAGCCAGTTGCAACGGGGGCTTACACACCCACGCTGCCACCCGGAGGGCTTGACAGCCGCACCACACTGCCTGGCCTGTGGCAGAATGCGACTATTGCGCAGGTTGCGGGTATGGCAGCTGGCAGCGTGCAGAAAACTGAGAAAAACCAGGCTGATGGCGTTGCCGGGCTTGATGCCTCAGGTGCTGTCACGGTGCCTGTTACGGGCAATATTTCGCAGGCTTTTGTAAAGACAGCGCTGGAGGGTGCGTTAAGTCGTACTTTGTCAGCTTATCTGACAGAAAACCCGGGTGCGAAAGATTTTGGTATCGCTCTTGATGGCACAACAGATGATGTGCCTGCGCTTAAAGCCGCGGCAGCGGCTGTCTCAGCAGGGAGTATCATACGTGTGCCGGCGGGTAAGCTGCATATGGGCCAGGCGTTCACTGACGACCATTTTGTATTATGGCAGCTGAACGGCACAATGATGGATGATGGCGCGCCGGTGACGCAGATTGGTACTGACGTGATTGAGAGCACCCTGGAAGGTGGTAAATATTTTGCCCGCGGGCAGAGCCATGCTGATATGTCGCCTGTTATTCGTAAAGATATGGATATTACGCATACAGGCGGTACCCGGGGCTTTGTTATGAGCCTTGATAAAGATAACTGCACCCTTAAAAGCACAGGCGCTGACCTTGATGATTACATCTGGTGTCACTCTGTCGTGCTGACAAGTTCAGCCGCCGGGCTGGGGGAGCACGTGGCATCGGCTGCCTTTGCCCATCGTCCGTCAGATGCGTTGTCAGATAAGAAAGGCCGCCGTGCGCAGATATGGGCCGGATATGATGAAACCCGTGACGATACGGGTCAGTCGTCAGATGTTGCAGGCAGCCTTGTCGGCCGCGAGATAGATGTGTTTGCTAATGGTGACGATCCAAATGGCTGGCGCATTGGTTTGCAGCTTCAGGTTGCGGGGTCAGACCCCGCGGGCATACCGGGTAAAATTGGCAAAGGTATTGCCCTGGGCAATAATGACGGCACCAGCACATATGGTATTATGTTTGATGCAGCCGGGCGCTTTGACACAGCCGGGATTGACCTTTCGGCAAGCACACCGGTTAATGATGCCCCTGTGCTCAATATCGGGGCGAACCGTAATCTGTCATTTGCGGTCGACCATAAGCCGCACCTGCGTTTTGACTCTGCTTCTTACAGTCTGCAATATTTTTATGACACCAGTCGCCTGTTATCTGTTGGTCTGCGTGGTGATATCACAACAGCCATCAGTAATGGGGCAGATGGTATTGCATTCAGTCTTACAGGCGATGCGCTGATTGGCCTTAGTCTGGTTAATCTTAACGTGCCGGAGGCCCTGCGTTTTGGCAGCGGGCAGCAACTCTCGTGGGAGCCCACGGCAACTGTCAGCACCCGCTATCAGGATGGGAAGCTGACAGATAAGATGAGTGAAACTGTCAGTCGCACACTTGATGATTCCGGTAACGAGCGCATAACCGGCAGTAACCTGAACAGTGGTATGATCACAACCCTGACAAACGCAGATGCCAGTGC
>NZ_JOPI01000053.1:0-4711 GCF_002153695.1 Acetobacter sp. DsW_059 | reverse complement strand
CGGTAAGCCTGTGAATCACAATCTCTCGCTCAGTTCAATAAATTAACAGGTCCTGAGCCTAGATCATCTGTAATATTTTCACGCGACCTGCTGCCCATATCGTAGCCCGGGCCAATCGTAACACCACTAAGTGGATTCCCCGGCCAGTAAATTTTTGAACCATCCCCTTCTTCACCCAGAATAAAATTGCGTCCTTTCAGTGAAACTCTCAGGTCAGACCGGGCAACACCCCCCAGAACATCTGCTGTGTCAGCCACCAGAAAGCCGATCCGCATCAGAACAGAAAGAGCTTTTATAAGGTCATCAGCCGTTGCTTTGGCAGCCGGTGGTGTCGCACTGGTATAAACTGCGGGGTATCCCTTAAAAAAATCTGGCCAGAGCTGAGCCTGATTTTTCCAGACATCTGCGGCATAGGTGTGGAGTTTTTCATCAGCCCCATACCCAACGACAGCGCCGGCAAGAAAACTCATACGGTTCGTATCTGGTATACTACCAGCCTACGCTTAACCGGTGGCACATTGGTAACTGGTGTGAGCTTCAACACGCCCTTCTCCAGAAGAGTTTCTTCAACGGGAACAGAGGCAGGTATTGGCTTTCTGGCTGCTGGTGAAGCAGGGGTTTTTTGGCATGATTCACACTTCAGATAAAAAATTCACTGACCAGGGCTTATATCACATTAATTATATTTAACGATCTTTTTTATTTTTCCTGGTCGGTATCAGAGGAAAGACCCTTACCCAGCTCAATATATTAACAAGGCCTGAATCTACCTATTTAGTCCCGGGGTTTGATGGGTTGCATTGATAACGAAACACTCGGACTCTGAAGTCCAATATAAAGAGGCCCCATGGGCCGCCACCCCGACCACCAGCAGCCAATGATTACCCACCGAGCCGACCTCCACAACCTTGAACACCGCCGCATCATGACTGCGGGCAAAACCCTCTCCGTTTCCAAATACAACCTGCAAACAGAGATACGATTGGCCGCGGCGAAAGCGCAGCTGACGACCTGGCCAATATCATCGGGCTATTGAAAACGAACCGACGGAAACCACCCTCAGGCTGGTCTTCCAGAAATGGTGAGACACGATACCAGAGACTGAGCCTGGTCGCTTAATGTTGCACGACGCAGGCAGGCGATGGATTATCTGCCAGCAAGCACCTGTTAACTGCTTGAAAAAATTGGCGCGCCCTAGTGGATTCGAACCACTGACCCACAGCTTAGAAGGCTGTTGCTCTATCCAGCTGAGCTAAGGGCGCCCGGCAGGGCAGCTATACTACCCTGAAATAACAGACCATTATTCTAGTAAATTAATGGGTCCAGTTTTCAACACGATTATATGCAAAATTATCTGCATAAATTTTAGGAGAACGAATTCTCTGTGCTGTTTTTTCTATCTCTGCATGAATACCATGACGTTCAGCGTAAGCAACAGCCTCTTCACAGGAAACGAAATTAAGCCTGATCTGAGAGATGGTGTCATCTGTGCTGCCATTCCACCCCATAAGCCTGCTACGCAGCCTAGGAGCACTCTGCCCGTATTCAAGGATCCATTCCTTCGTGCCAGCCAGTCCTGACTGACCTGCGGGTTTGGCCTGCTTATAAATCCGTGCTGGCATAATCATGCCTCCAGAGAGATATGGTCGGGGCGCCCGGACTCGAACCGGGGGCCTCTTGTACCCAAAACAAGCGCGCTACCAGGCTGCGCCACGCCCCGAACTGAGGCGGAACTTAGGGGGGTTTTTCGCAGCTGGCAACCCCAAAAATGAAAAAATTAAATCTTTTTTTCTAAAGAGCGTTCTGCAAGTGGCGCAACAAACAGCGGGGCCGTATCCCAGGGGAAAAGAACCCAGGTCTCCTGCGGTACTTCTGCAATGAAATGATCTGTCAGAGCCCGGCCATCCGGCTTAGCATAAAGGCAGGCAAAAACTGCTTTTGGCAGGCGCTCTCTCACCACACGAGCTGTCACCCCCGAATCAACCAGATCATCAATTATCAGAAAACCTTCCCCGTCACCGGCTACACTGGCTTCTTTAATGATCTGAGGTTCACCACGGTTCTCTTCATCGTAGGTTACCACAGAAATCGTATCAACCAGACGGCACCCAAGCTCACGGGCAACGATAGAAGCCGGTATCAGTCCCCCGCGTGTCACAGCAATAATCCCCTTAAAGGGCATTGAGGGCACCAGAGCTTCAGCCAGCAAACGCGCATCTCTGTGCAGCTGGTCCCATGTTACTGTGACATACTGAATGGCCATATGATGGGTAATCCTTATATTTCATGACTTACGATACTAAGACTATACTGTAATACAGATTATTATGTAAAAATCACATCATCATATTCTGTTTGTTCCTGCCGTTAAAAGCAAAGTAATACCATCATCATGACAGCATATAACCCGGCGCACCTGACCGTGCTTGACCATCCTCTTATCCAGCACAAGCTGACACTTTTACGCAGAGCCGATACCTCCACTGCCAGTTTCCGTACCCTCGTACGGGAATTAAGTCTGCTCATGTGCTATGAAGCCACACGCCACCTCCCTCTTGAAACGGTTGAAATAACAACCCCTCTTGAAACCATGCTCAGCAAACAGCTGGCCGGCCCGGCTCTGTGCTTTATTTCCATCTTACGTGCAGGCAACGGATTGCTTGATGGCATGCTTGATCTGGCACCATTTGCAGCCGTTGGTCATATTGGCCTGTACAGAGACCCAGAAACATTAGAGGCCGTTGAGTATTATCTGAAACTACCGGCCCGTATCTCCGACCGTCTGTGCATTGTTGTTGACCCGATGCTGGCCACAGGGCACAGCGCAGCAGTTGCCCTGACACGGCTCAAAGAAGAAGGGGCAAAAAATATTCTTTTTGCCTGCCTGTTATCTACCCCTCATGGTATCGAACACCTTAAGAAAACACACCCCGATGTATCAGTTATAACCTGTGCAACAGACCCTGGACTTGACGATCATGGCTATATTCGACCTGGACTTGGAGATGCTGGAAATCGCCTGTTTAAAACACGATGAATAAGGATTGTTCTATAAAATTACTTTGACTTCCAAATATAAGAAATATTAAACTTTATCCATTGTATCTGTTTTATGCGGTGAAATGATGGATAACTTTCAAAAGCCGGAAACCACGTTCACTCGTAAATCTTTTTGTTATCCATCAGCTGCAAAAGCGATCATCTCCGGGTATAAACGCCACTTTATCCCTCTCTCCCTGCTGGCTCTGAGCGCGTGCCATACCGGCGATCAGTGCAAGGTTTCCAGCTTCGGAGACCTGATCGTCATCAACGATGAGGAATCTCCTGTTATCGAGGCCGAAATCAACGGCCATAAAATAGCACTTATTGTCGATACAGGTGCACAGGGCAGCATTTTATGGCCAGGAGAGGCTAAAAAGCTTGGTCTTGCCGCTAACTCAGAGCGACTCTATTTGCGCGGTTCAGGAGGCTACACATCAGCAGGAACTGCGGTCGCCGATACAATTCACCTGGGGAGTGCAGCAGCGACTAATGTATCTTTTATGACTACAGGAAAGACATCAGCTACCAGAGTTATTAATGGCAGGCCTGTTGTCGGGCTCTTCGGCAATGACTTTTTATCAAATTATGATGTTGTCTTTAACCTGCCACAGCATCGCATGAATTTATATACTTTCAGCGGATGCAAAGAGGACTACTTACTAAGCTGGTCTGGCTGGTCTGGCGAGTTTTTTAAGGTCAGAATTAACCACCCAAGAAATGATCAGAGAAAAACTGCCGTTCCTGTTAAGATCAACGGCCATGAATTTGATGCTGTTCTCGACAGCGGCGCTGCCACAACTTTGATCTCACGTGACGATGCTCTGAAAGCAGGCATAAGCAAAAACGATCTTACCAATGACCAGACCATAGATGTCTATGGCATAGATCAAACTAAACGCACAGGCTACCTGCATCGTGTTAACAGCCTGGAAGTAGGACCTTTTATTTTCAACAACCCGGAAATTCTGATTCAAAAAACGCCGACATCACTCCTGGGAGCAAATTTTTTACGCACTCACAGAGTGTGGATACCGCGAGCTCCTGATTATATTTACATTCAGCCTGCAGAACCGCTGTCTCTCCAGAATATTAACCCTGCAACACAACAGGAACATACCCCCTGAAACCGGCCATAGTTTAAGCGGCATAAAACTATCATCCCCGGCATAATCACGGCCCCCGTCTGCCTGGGGTATTCTCATGATTGCGTAATTTTTCCCGATATGTAATATTATAACATAACATTCGTAAGGATGTTATAAATTATAATGGCGTGAGTATATATTCTTTGTTAAGAAATGCCCTGCGCAAACCGGTGGTTCCCGCAAGGGATGAAAAGGGAACGCAGTGTGATGCTGCGGCTGTCCCCGCAACTGTAAGCGGTAAAGCAGACATGCAGGGACGCACTGTCCGGTCACTGGAGTTTACTCTCCGGGAAGGCTCGCTGTCTGCTCATGACCCGCAAGCCAGGAGACCTGCCACCACACACAGTCACAGACGAAGCGAATGGTCGGGGATATGCCAGACGCAGCTAACCATGCTCACCGTAGTGACGCGTACGAACCAAGGCCTGTACTCTTTATGAGGCACTTTTCTCTGTCTAAGGCGCTGCCACTTGCGGCAGCTGCTGTTTTCTACCCGTCTTTTTCTTTCGCTGCCCCTCAGGAAG
>NZ_JOPI01000052.1:0-242 GCF_002153695.1 Acetobacter sp. DsW_059 | reverse complement strand
GCGCTGCCACTTGCGGCAGCTGCTGTTTTCTACCCGTCTTTTTCTTTCGCTGCCCCTCAGGAAGACAAAAACCACCAGCAGAACAAGGCTGAGCATATTACCGTACACAGCCGGTCACAGCCGCTTAAAGAAACACCTGCAATTGGCGGTAAACTCGGCCTGTCCATACAGCACTCTCCTGCCACGATTGATGTCATTGACCGCTCAGTCATGAACCAGCGCGGCTACGCCCATGCGGAAGA
>NZ_JOPI01000051.1:0-756 GCF_002153695.1 Acetobacter sp. DsW_059 | reverse complement strand
ACATAAAATACAGGGTTCTGATATTACCAACTGTAACATATGAACCGTGTGTAGTGGTTCCTGATGTAGGAAGTTCAGACTGAAAAGCCACTAGTCCCTTGGGTGTGGTAATATTACCATTCCATGCAAAATACCACTGGTATACTTTAGAAGTGGCATCGTACCCAGTTAGGTTCACCCCTGCTGTATTAGCACTACCCTCATCAAATACGTCTGATACGCACCATGTGCCACGGAAGTTCCCTGAGTTGTACGGATTGCCAAAACCAATCCCCTCAGTCCACATATATGTTCCAGCTGTTGGTGTTCCAGACATTCCACCATTAACACCGCCAAATATCCATCCAGATGATGTTAACGGTCCAGTCATTGTATCGCCAGAGCGGTTTACTTTATCGTTGTTGAGAGTTTCTTCCGCCGCCTCTGCTCTGGTTACTTCAGCAGTCAACGCAGTTTGTAGTGCATAATCACCTGCTGGTTGTGCAAATGCGTATTCTACATCTCCTGAACTGTTTGCATATGAAAGCCAGATTTCACCAGATGTTTTATTCACGCCCGCTTGTAGTGGTGAGTAATCTTGATCGCCTTCTGCTTTTCCAACGAACGTGTCATTAGCCCAGCTCTCAGTGGCGTATCCATTGAACAGGCTCTGCCAGGACGCACCTTCAGCTCCAGGAGTGGTCAGGTTACTATCAGCTGTGCTGACCCAGAAATTCCCTGAACTGTCCGAGACAATTGCATATTTCTTATACCCCC
>NZ_JOPI01000050.1:0-90575 GCF_002153695.1 Acetobacter sp. DsW_059 | reverse complement strand
CTCAAACACACCTCAATTCCACTCAATTCCACTCAAAAAAAAGCAAAAATCCTCAAAAAAAATCAAAATTAATCCTCATATGCTCTGAACCACTGCGTAAAGGCCGAAAGTCCTTCCTCAAATGACACCTCAGAGCGCCATCCGGTCAGTTCATGAAGGCGTTCAACGCAAGCCCAGGTCTTTTCAACATCAGCCTGCGGGCGCGGCAGCAATCTCAGGTGAGCCTTACACCCCAGTCCTTTCTCCAGCAGATGCACCATATGCCGCACAGATTCGGGATGATCACTGCCAACGTTGAGAATCCGCGCTGTGCCATGAGCTGGCGGTCTGACAAGCACGAGTAATACGGCACGAACAGCATCACTGATGTAGGTAAAGTCACGTGCAAGGCTATCGCCTTCATACAACGTTACCTCGTCACCCAGCGTCATAGCCCTGGCAAAGCTGTAATACGCCATATCAGGTCGGCCCCACGGCCCGTAGATAGTGAAAAAGCGCAGCCCGGTCTGTGGCAGGCCGTAAAGATGAGAGTAAGACTCGGCAGTGAGTTCACCACTGCGTTTTGTCACAGCATAAAACGAGCCTGGAACATCGATTCTGTCTGTTTCACGAAAAGGCAGTTGCGTATTGCGCCCGTAAACGGACGAAGAAGATGCATACACCAGGTGCTTAAGCCGGGGCAGCCTGCGTGCAAACTCGAGCACAGCTACATGACCCTGCACATTGGAATGCACAAAAGCCTCAGGGTTACGCACCGAGTACCGCACGCCGGCCTGCGCAGCCAGATGCACAATACCGGTAATGCGCGCGCTGACATCAGAAAGGGCATTTTCTGCCAGCAGATCACACAAATCCATCCGGAAGAAGGTGAAGTTTTTTTTCTGCCTGAGCTGATCAAGACGATTCTGCTTCAGACGGGGGTCATAATACGCATTGAGGTTATCGATACCGATAACCTCAGCCCCCTCTTTTAACAGAGCCAGACAGGTATGATACCCAACAAACCCGGCTGCCCCGGTTACCAGAATCGTCACGCTTCTACCTCGTCAAACAGGTTGGAATGGTATCTGCCTGCATCAGCCACACTTACTGCCACATACATCAGGCTTATTATTCAGGACTTTTTCTTCAGAGCTGCGGCGTCAACTTTATCGCCCACAACAATACCAAGACGAGCCGTAACACCGCCGGCCAGTTCAAGCGTAGCCACAGCTGGCCCATGACTGCTGATATGCGCAAGGCTCTGAGGCACAGTATTTTCTGCGATGGCCTGAATACGATTATCTGCACCGATAAAAACAATATCGAGCGGAACAAGCGTATTTTTCATCCACATATCGCTCTGTTGCGGATAGCTCCACACGAAAAGCATACCCTCGTTATCAGGAATATGCGTACGAAACATTTCGCCAACCTGCTGCTGCCTGGGTGTACGGGCTATCTCAGCAGAGAAAATATGTGCTTCACCACTGGCTGACGTGATCGTCAGTTTTTCAACAGGCAGTTTAGGCTGTGCCTGAACTGGCTCAGGCAGCTCCTGCTCCTGTGCAGAAACATACAGCGGAGCTGCAGTGACCATAGCAGCACACAGGCCTGCTGCCAGAACATACCGTATACCGGTTTTTACATTAACACTCATCACATGCCTCAGCCTGCATTAAAGAAAGGATTACCGCTACGCTCGGCACCCACAGTGGTGTGCCCTCCGTGCCCGGGAACAACGATATAGCCATCATCCAGAGAGAACAGCTTTTCACGAATAGAATTTAAAAGAAGGGACTCGTCAGCATAAGCAAAGTCAGTACGACCCACTGCCCCTTTGAAGAGAGTATCTCCTGCAAATACGATTTTTGCAGCATGATCGATAAAGACAACATGCCCAGGCGTATGGCCAGGTACATGAAGCACATGAAGCTTACGCCCGATCAGATCGAGCACCTGCCCGTCCTCACTATACTCATCAGCTGTCGCATTCTCCAGCTCACTCAGACCAAAATGTCCGGCCTGCTTCTCGATAGAAGACAAAAGAAATTCATCGCGCTTATCAGGGCCGATAACGACCGGCGCTTTACCCTGACGTTCTGCCAGAATACGACACAGCGGCGCCACACCACCTGCATGATCAAGGTGCCCATGAGTGAGAATAATCGCTGAAACAGTAAGATTATTTTGCCCCAGGAACTGAGCCAGAACATCTGCATCACCGCCAGGATCAACAACGACAGTCTCAGCTGTCTCAGGGTTCCACAATACAGAGCAGTTTTGCCGAAAAGGGGTGACGGGAACAACCCGCACCTGCAAACCATCAAAGGTGAAATGCACGTCTCTTAACTCCTACTTCTTCAGGCGCTGCTCACGCAAAACAAAACGTCACGGCTACAGTCCACTTAAAACCTTAAGTCATACTATCACGAGAGCAGGCACATAAAAACTGAGCGAAAAAACAACTTCCTTTTAACGGCACTGGTCTATGCTCCGATAGAAGCCTACACTCCTCTCAAGTATAGTCTTTGTTATGTCAGGTTTTATTAGTCGTTATGACCAGCTCTCCCCTTCCGGCCCGAACCCTTATTGATCACGCACTGCACTGGTGTGATGCAGGCGATAAGGTTGTGATTGCAACCGTCACCGGTACATGGGGCAGCTCTCCCCGGCCAGCGGGCAGCGTAATGGTCATGAGCGAAAGCGGTCGGATAGAGGGCTCTGTCAGCGGCGGCTGTGTTGAAACAGACGTCATTACCGCCGCGCAGGAACTTATGAATGGTGCCCCGCCACGTATCATCTCTTATGGTGTCAGCTCAGAGCGCGCATGGGAGGTCGGGCTGGCCTGTGGTGGTAAACTCGAAGTTTTACTTGAAGCCGTTAAAAACGCCGCCTGCCCGTGGGGCACATTACCTGAAGCCATTTTACGCACGGCGCAGACTGCACAGAACCGGCGTGAGAGCGTTGTTCTGATCAGAACCATGGATGGCTTACACCACACTTTACTGACGGAGGAGCAGCTCGCCGGGGGGGACACACCCGATATTCCTGTTCCTGTTAGCCGCCTGGCCCTGCAAAGCCTTAAAGAGGGACGCAGCAAAGCCCTTGAAAGCGAAAACAAAACACCGGCATGGTTTGTGCAGCCACTGCTCCCGCCTTTGCGCCTTCTTATTGTCGGAGCAGTACATATTGCGCAGCATCTTGCTCTGCTGGCCCGCATGTCAGGGCTGGCTCCGGTTGTTATCGACCCCCGGACACCGCTCGCGACCGAAGAACGCTTCCCCGGCCTTATACCCGGCACAACCCTGATTACAGAATGGCCGGATGAGGTACTGCATAAGCTAAAACCTGACAGTATGACAGCTATTGTCACCCTGACACATGATGCCAAACTGGATGACCCGACACTGGAGGTCGCACTGCGCAGCTCTGCTTTCTATATTGGTGCTCTGGGCTCACGTAAAACCCAGGCGAGCCGGATTAAACGACTACATGAAGCAGGCTTTTCTGAACATTCACTGAAGCGCATTCACGGTCCGGTTGGTCTGGCCATTGGCGCGACTGGTGCTGAGGAAATTGCTATCTCGATTCTGGCGGAAATTATTGCCGTACGGCGTAATGCCTCCCTGGCGGAAGCACCAGGCTGGTAATGTCGCGCCTCAATATCACGCTTATTCTGGCCGCAGGCTATTCCCGCCGCACCGCGCCCTGCCATAAGCTTCTGGCAACTAATGCTGCCGGGCAAACAATGCTTGGCTGTACGATCAATACGGCCCTGGACAGCATAACTGACCGGGTTGTGGTGGTAGTGCCACCACAACGCACCGACTTAAAGAATATTGTCACGCAGGCTTCGGCTTTATCAGACCGCATAGAATTATGTGTCTCACATAATACAGCACTGGGCCTGTCAGCCTCTTTACGAGCCGGGATAGAAGTCGCTGAAAAATACCAGGCACACTCTGCGCTGATCTGCCTGGGAGATATGCCACTTGTGCCCGTAACATTACTCAACACATTAATAGCAACGCAGCATGTGCCCTCCCCGCCCCCCGCAGCGGCCCCTTTGCTGCATGGCCGCCCTGGCAACCCGGTAATATGGCACGCTGATCAGTTCTCTGCCCTTAAACAGGCAGAAGGAGATAAAGGCGGACGCGACCTTCTCAGGCAGCTTGGGGCAGCTCTGCATCTCATCGAATCTGACCCTGCCCTTCTGACTGATTTTGATACACCTGAACGCCTGCAACAATTCGCCCGACTATAAGCATTTCATCTGTTGACCATCTGGCAGATCCGTCTGAACAATAACGGCAGAAGCTGGCAGACATAACGTTACCAGCCCGTTAGCCACAGCCTTTTTCGGAGTACAATAAAAGAATGAGTAGAATTCTGCGCACAAACCCCTCTCCTGTCCTTTCTACAGCAGTAGAGTATCATGGTTTTGTGTTCACACAGGGTGTTGTTGCACGTGACCTGAGCCAGGATATTGATGGGCAGACACGCGATGTGCTGGCACAGCTTGATGAATTACTTGAACACCACGGAACAGATAACACACGTCTGCTGCAGGCTCAGATCTGGCTCAAAGACATTAACGACCGCGATGCTCTGAACAAACACTGGACAGCATGGCTGCCAGAAAATCAGGCTCCTGCACGTGCCTGTGTTCAGGCTGTGCTGGCAGACCCCCGTATGCTGGTCGAAATTATGCTGGTTACCACTAAATAAAACACTCTTATTTTGTGACGGTCAGGCCACACAAGCTGTGATAATTTCGCAACTCTCCTGACGAATCCTGGCCGTCATTCCGTATGCTCGCTCCGACAAAAAAGAACCCTCATTTTTTATAATTTTGCAGATTTTATCATTTTATAGGAAATTTTTCCTATAAAACATTTTTTGCTATCCTTTTTATGACAAATCGATAAAAGCATGTTTATTGCTCTGCTTTCAGTGCTTGCCCGATATGCACAGAATGTCAGATAACTCCTCTTACAGTTGTTTCAGACAACAGACCTAAAACAGATTTAATATGAACGAGGTAAGGCGACATGCGAAAAAAACAGTCAGGCTCTCTTATACTCAAAGTAGCCGCTGTTTCTCTGCTGTCCTTATCTGCCACCCTGCAGCCTGCATGGGCTAAGAGAGTCTCTCATTCTGTTACAAATCATCACAGAATAAACAGAGCTTCTCTGCATTACAGCCATGCCCGCAGACATCACTATGCAGGTGGTGGCCACGTTATTCAGTGTGTTGCCTACGCAAAAACTGCATCTGATGTTGTTATTCGCGGTAATGCACGGGACTGGTGGTACAAAGCCGCCGGAGTTTATGAGCGTGGCTCAGCACCCCGCGAAGGTGGTGTACTAAACTTCCGCCCGATACGCCGCATGCCTCTGGGACATGTTGCTGTTGTACGACAGATCATTAATAGCCGTACTATTATGGTCGATCAGTCACACTGGGCGCAGAACGGCATTGCTCACAATACACCCGTTATTGATGTTTCACCCAACAATGACTGGTCAGCTGTTCGCGTTGCACTGAACAATCATTCCGGTAGTTTTGGTTCAATTTACCCGACATATGGCTTCATTTACGGGCACGACAATCACAACACCTCAGCGCCTCAGCACCACCAGAATCCTGAAAATGCACGCAGTGCCGTTATGATGGCCTGGGCGAAAAAAATACAGAATAACCCGAACCTGGCTACCCAGCTTGCTGAGGCTCCGGAAAATGCTCAGCCTGTTGACGGTCTGCACTCAGCCACATCAGATACTGTCAGCAATGACCAGAACCTCCCGTCAGGGACAAAACAGAAACCTGCTATCAGACACGTTCGGTCAGGTATACATCACAGACCAGGCGTAAGACATACCAGCCACAGATAAGGCAAAAACTCATTTTAGTTTCAGATTAAACGCATCAGGTTATTACTGGTGCGTTTTTTGTTATGAAGATTTTATAATTCTAAAATTATTTTCATAAATCTATACTGACCTTAGCCAACAATAAGGTCATGAAAATGCGAAAATTATCCCGCGCTATTCTGAAGTTAGGTGCTTATTATTTATTACTGACATTTCCTGTTGCCGCGCATACAGAAAATATTTCTCATCAGTCGCAATCTGCTGCGTTTTCTTCGTCACATTTTACCATAACAGACGAAGGAACAACGCAAAAACCTGATATTATTTTTATACCAGGGCTAAGCGAAGGACGTGATATATGGGCAAACGAAGCCCTGCGACTTTCATCTGATTATCACCTTCATATGCTACAAATTAACGGCTTCGCCGGGCAAAAATTCCCTCACAATACATCCCGTTTCTTTCTGTTACCCTCAGTTGTTAAGCAGCTCCACAACTACATTACGACCCGCCATATGCACCCCGTGCTCATCGGGCACTCACTCGGCGGGCTGATTGCTTTGATGCTGTCTCAGCAATACCCACAGGATGTCTCCAAAATCATAGTTGTCGATACACTACCCTTTTATGGTAATTTATATGGCCCTCAGGCGACTGTTGAAAATACAAAAAAGATCGCTCTGGCAACACGTGATAATATTGTGCATCAAAATCCTGAGCAGGCGAAACAAGCCCAAAAACAGATTGCTCAGATGCTGGCTTTAAGTCCGGCAAGGCAACAATACGTTCTGATAAATACGCAAACCAGTGATCCCGCGATTGTTGCACAGGCTTTGTATGAAGACGCACAAACAGACCTGCGCCCACAAATTTTATCTAACAAAATCAAAACCCTTGTTCTCTATGCCTATGACCCGACACTGTACGGAAAGACAGATCAAAAAACACCTGCCGGGGATTACATGGAGACAATTTTCAAAGCCGGTTACAAAAATATGCCTGATGTCACGCTGGTGCGTATCGATAATTCGCGTCATCTGATTATGTTTGATCAGCCCGAAGCCATGCATAAAGCCATCGAAGATTTTCTCAGATAAAATACCCATAAAAAAGGGGCCATAAGGCCCCTCCGTTACTGATAATAATTTCCTGGTATTATTCCATATACTCCGAAATATCAGGGCAGGTGCACACCAGGTTACGGTCACCATGAGCGTTATCAATACGCCCGACAGGCGGCCAGTATTTTGTTGTAAACGCGACACCCTCCGGGAAGGCCCCTTGCCTGCGTGGATAGGTACGATCCCACTCTTCTGCCGTTACGACATCAGACGTATGCGGTGCATGACGGAGAGCTGACTGCTCAGCGCTCAGCCTGCCCGCTTCAACCGCACCAATTTCTGCTCTGATACCCAGCATTGCGTTACAAAAGCGATCGAGCTCTGCTTTCCCTTCCGATTCGGTTGGTTCGATCATAAAGGTACCCGCAACAGGAAAACTGACTGTTGGCGCATGAAAGCCATAATCGACCAGTCGCTTGGCAATATCATCAACGCTCACGCCCGTCTGATCTTTGATCGGACGAAGATCAAGAATACATTCGTGCGCCACACGGTTATGAGCCCCGCGATAAAGCACCGGGTACGCTTCTGACAAACGGCTGACGATATAGTTAGCATTCAGCACAGCAACCTGCGTTGCTCGTGTCAGACCTGCATCCCCCATCAGACGGATATAAGCCCATGAAATTGGCAGAATAGATGCAGAACCAAATGGTGCGGCACTCACTGCCAGCGAGGTCTCAGCTGCTGCCGGGTTACCTGGCAGAAAGTCCTTAAGATGTGCTTTTACGCCAATTGGCCCCATGCCTGGGCCACCGCCACCATGCGGAATACAGAATGTTTTATGCAGGTTAAAATGGCTGACATCACCGCCATAATCACCGGGGCGTGCCAGGCCAACCTGCGCATTCATATTGGCACCATCGACATACACCTGTCCGCCTGCTTCATGCACCAGGTCACAGATCTCGCTGATGTTCTGTTCAAAAACACCATGCGTAGAAGGATAGGTAATCATGAAAACGGAGAGATCAGCAGCGTGTGCCTGAACTTTCTCACGCATATCAGCCAGATCGATATTGCCGCCCGCATCACACTTAACCACAACGACTTTCATGCCAGCCATCTGGGCTGATGCCGGGTTAGTACCATGAGCAGATGCCGGAATGAGGCAGATATTACGATTCTCCTGTCCGCGATGACGATGATATGCGCTAATGGCCAGCAGACCAGCATACTCACCCTGCGCACCTGAGTTCGGCTGGAATGAGACTGCATCATATCCGCTGACAGCACACAGCCAGCGCTCAAGATCATCAAACAGTGCCTGATAGCCTGTAGTCTGCTCAGCCGGAGCAAACGGATGAATGGCACTAAAGCCAGGCCATGTGATCGGCAGCATTTCGACCGTAGCATTCAGCTTCATTGTACACGAACCAAGAGGGATCATAGTACGGTCAAGCGCCAGGTCTTTATCGGCCAGACGGCGCAGATAGCGCAGCATATCAGTCTCAGACTGACAGGAGCGGAACACAGGCTGCGTCATAAAAGCAGATGTACGGTTCAGCGTATCCGGCAGAGCAGAACCTGCTGCGCTGAGCTCCCGTGCCATGCTCTCAACCTGTCCGGCAGTTTTCTCAAAGACTGTCCAGACCGCATACACAATCTCAGCAGTCGTGGTCTCATCAAGGCTGATACCAAGACGTCCCCCGCCTGTATCACGCAGATTGATGCCCGCAGCACGTGCTTTGACCAGAATATCCTGCGCAGCAGCGCCAGCCTGAACGGTAATCGTGTCAAAGAAGTGAGACGTTTCAACCGTCACCCCAAGTGCCTTAAGACCTGCTGCCAGAGTTGCTGTCAGACCATGTACACGACGGGCAATTGCCTTCAGCCCTTCAGGGCCATGATAGACACCATACATACCGGCAATAATGGCCAGAAGCACCTGTGCTGTGCAGATATTCGAAGTCGCTTTTTCACGACGAATATGCTGCTCACGTGTCTGAAGAGCCAGGCGATAGGCCGGGTTACCGGCACTATCCACCGACACACCGACAAGACGACCTGGCAGGTTACGCTTATGGGCATCACGCACAGCAATATAAGCCGCGTGCGGACCACCAAACCCCATAGGCACACCAAAACGCTGGCTTGAGCCGACAGCAATATCGGCTCCCAGTTCACCAGGCGAGGTCAGCAGCGTTAAAGCCAGCAGGTCAGCAGCGACGGCAACAATACCACCAGCCTGATGCACAGCATCAGCAAACGGACGCAGGTCTTTCAGGACACCAGATGTACCAGGGTAATGAAAAAGAGCACCAAAAATATCAGAGGCAACAAGGTCTGTAGCAGGGTTACCCACAACAATGGTAATACCGAGGGGCTCTGCACGGGTTTTTAAAACAGTCAGTGTCTGCGGATGGCACTCTGCATCGACAAAGAACGCAGAAGCTTTTGACCTTGCAACACGGTGCGCAAGAGACATAGCCTCAGCCGCAGCCGTTGCTTCATCAAGCAATGACGCGTTGGCAATATCCAGCCCTGTCAGCTCGGTAATCATCGTCTGAAAATTGAGAAGAGCTTCAAGACGCCCCTGACTAATTTCAGGCTGATAGGGCGTATAAGCTGTGTACCAGGCCGGGTTTTCAAGAATGTTACGCTGGATGACAGCTGGCAGAACCGTGCCGTAATAACCCTGACCGATGAGAGACGTCATCACCTGGTTCTGGCTGGCCAGTCTGCGCAAATGGGCCAGAACTTCCTCTTCCGTCCAGCCTTCGCCAATCCCCATCGGGGCTGACAGGCGAATCTCATCAGGCACAGTCTGCTTCATCAGCTCATCAAGCGAAGAGGCTCCAACTGTTTTAAGCATAACAGCAACATCATCGGCCGAAGGACCAATATGACGCGGCATAAAAGAACCTGCCGCAGGTTTAAGGCCATCAAAAACTGACAAGCCTGCTACCGGAGAAGCAGAACAACGATCTGATGCAGAATCAGGGGTGAGCATGCAGGGGTGATCCTGAAAAATAAAACTGACACAGCAGTTCAGACGAAACATTCAGGCAAACAGCGCGTTTTTGCAGACTGTCGGCCCGCAATCAGAATAAAAAAGCCTTACAGCCTCTGTTTGCTGCCTCACAGAAACAGAGGCTGTAAAAACGTAGCTTAACCAATAAAAGCAGCGTACGCGTCGGCATCCATCAGGGCAGAAAGCTGCTCCGGATTGCTGATACGCAGTTTCAGGATCCAGCCTTCGCCCTCCGGGTCAGAGCTGACACGTGCAGGGTCATCAGAAAGCGCAGCATTGCCTTCAAGGATTTCGCCATCAACAGGTGCGTAAATGTCTGACGCAGCCTTAACGGATTCAACAACAGCCACAGCATCGCCAGCACTGGCGACAGTTCCGGTCTGGTGCACTTCAACAAACACCAGTTCGCCAAGCTCATCAGCCGCGTGGCGGGTAATACCAACAACAGCTGAATCGCCATCTACACGCAGCCATTCATGCTCTTGTGTGAAATATAACGTCATGTCAGACTTTTCCTTAATAATCAGAATAAAAAATCAGAAAAAACCGGTGCTCAGCGCTTAAAACCAGCCGGCACAAATGGCAGAGCCGCAACGGTGACAGGCACAGCACGACCGCGCAGCTCTGCAAAAAGAGGTGTCTTCAACGCGGTATAAGCACTATCGACATAACCCATCGCAACAGGTGCCCCAACAGTGGGACCAAAGGCGCCAGATGCAATGTGTCCGACCTGCTGTGTTAATGCTTCATCCGCATACAGCTTTGTGCCATGACGTACAGGCGCCCGCCCCTCAGGGCTCAGGCCAACACGACGGCGGCCTACACCCTGTTCAAGCTGCCTGAGAATAATATCAGCACCAGGGAAACCGCCTTCACGTTTACCACCTGCACGACGTGACTTCTGAACCGACCACTCAAGAGAAGCTTCAACCAGTGTTGTTGTCTCATCAATATCAACACCATACAGGCACAGACCACCTTCAAGACGCAGGCTGTCACGTGCACCGAGGCCGATGAGCTTCACTGAAGGGTGCTCAAGCAGTTTACGGGCAACACGCTCAACATCAGAAGAGGGAACAGAAATTTCAAATCCGTCCTCCCCCGTGTAGCCTGAGCGGGAGATAATGCAGGGCGCGCCATCAACATCAAAAGCCCGCACATCCATAAACGCCATATCTTTAACGTCAGGTACCAGAGCAGCCAGCACCAGCTCTGCTTCAGGCCCCTGAAGAGCAAGAAGCGAGCGGTCTGACAATGGCTCCGTCACACACTCTGTCAGCTCCGCTGTCAGGCGGGCAATATCTGCCTCTTTACAGGCGGCATTCACTACAAGAAGCAGTTCATCATCAAGGCGGGCGACCATCAGATCGTCGAACATGCCACCTGTCTGCGTTGTAAACTGGGTATAACGCTGCCGCCCGTTTTTAAGTGCGAGAATATCTGCCGGCACGAGGCGCTCAAGGGCCAGAGCGGCCGTATCAACATCACCAGAGCGTGCGCGCAAACGCACCTGCCCCATGTGAGACACATCAAACAACCCGGCATGCTGCCGTGTGTGACGATGCTCAGCCATAATACCGTCAGCATACTGCAAAGGCATTGCGTACCCTGCAAAGGGAACCATTTTGCCGCCGGCATCCACATGCAAATTATAAAGAGGAGTATGGAGAAGAGAATCTGTGCTCATGCACGCTGCCTTATGACAAAAGACACGGCAACCCTGCACATTGTTAACTCTGAAAACAGACAGAAAAACAACTCACGGGGCTCCGGATCAGGATAATACCGTCCACTGCCCCTTCTGTCTTTTTGCCTGAGATCGCTATCCCGTCGGCGGGTGAGTTAACACCTCTCTTCAGAAGTTTACTGCACAGGGTCCTTTTGCCTGAGAGTTTCCGGGGCGGTTGCTCCTTCGGCGCCGGCCTTGCAGCCGGTCTCTCCCTCTGTGCAGCTAAACTGGTGACATCATTACGCTAACAAGTCAATCGTGACCTGCTTACTTTACCTTTTTGTCAGCACCTGGCAGGTGGCGCGCAATGTAAGGTGGCAGATTAAACGCGCCAACATGAATTTCAGGTGTCCAGTAATCCGTTTTACCCGCAATGCCAGCCTGAACTGCGCGAGCCCGCACTTCCTCTGCATTCTGCTGCGCAGGGTTTTTGCCTTTTGAAGCAATACCAAGTGTCATAAAGCCACCGACATAAGTCGGCACAGCAGCAACATAAGCTGATACATGAGGGAAGAACTGTGCACGACGCGCACTGGTTTCATGCAGCTCATCAGCCTGCATGAACGGCACACCACACTGATTTACAATCAGCCCCTCGGCTGAAAGGATACGGGCACAGTTTTCGTAGAATTCGTCAGTAAACAGAACTTCGCCAACACCAATCGGGTCAGTGCTGTCAACAATGATCACATCGAACGAGCCATCAGCAGCGCGCTTCACATAGTCAATGCCATCACCCACAATTACTTCAGCGCGCGGGTTGTTCCATGCATCACCGGCAATACCTGGCAGATATTTCTTTGAAAGCTCAATAACGCTGCCATCAATCTCAACCATGACTGCTTTTTCAACACCTGGGTGTTCAAGCACACGACGCAGCACACCGCCATCACCCGCACCGATGATCAGAACACGACGTGGCTCAGCATGCGTAAACAGCGGCACGTGTGTCAGCATTTCCTGATAAACAAACTCATCACGCTCAGTAATCTGCACAACGCCATCAAGCAGAAGAACGCGCCCGTGAGAATCACTCTCGAAAACAACGATATCCTGAAAGTCACTTTTTACGCGGGCCAGTTCTTTAACCACGCGAAAACGCTGACCCCAGTTATCGTACAGGGTTTCTTCTATCCATTGCTGTGTCATGTATTTTATACCCGGTTCATAAAAACGAAGCCAGGACGCGCCACTTTCTGGCATGTCCCGGCTTCGGGCAGACTATCAGAAAAAAGAAAGTGACTGTGCTTACTTAACAGTAACGCGACCGCGACGCTGCTCATCCACTTCAATACGTTTTGCCTGGAAGAGACGCTGCATCACAGGAATAGCCAGATGCGGGTCACAAACACCACACATAAAAATATCCACAGCGGCGAAGTTACGCTCAGGCCATGTGTGGATAGAGATGTGGCTCTCTGCCAGAACGATCACACCTGACACACCACCATTGGGCGTGAAGTGATGAAAGTGACTGTGCAGAATAGTTGCACCCGCAGCAACAGCGGCTTCGCACAATGTACGATCGATCTGTGCCGGGTCATCGAGATTGGTAGCATCCCAAAGATCAATAAGCAGATGCGTGCCTGCAAATTTTTCGCCATCCCTTTCAACGAAATAATCTTTACGATCTTCGTCAAACGATGCGGGAAGAGTAGCTGTCTGGTTATCGCTCGGGAGTTCCGAGACCATCCCCAGTTGAGCAAGTGCGTTCATTGACGTACCCCTAAACCAGTAGATAGCCTGTTGGGCTGAATTGCCCCCTTGGGCCAAGAGGCCCCGTAACTAGGTCCTTATGCCTCCCTGGCGCAAGTGTTTTTTTAATATTTCACAAAAATAAATAAAAAATTAAAATATATCAGTGTGATGGCGGGCGAATCATTGCACCTTTAAACTGGCGTTCGAGAAGGAGATCCGCCTCATGCCCCATGGTCCGCCCGGAAAGGAAATTTTTAAGACGCTGCAGGGTATCTGTATCATGTGCTGAGACAGCATCAGCCGTAAGACGCGCCGCCAGACTTTGCTGCGCATCAGTCAATGCCCCTGACTGAGGTAACTTCCGAGTCGCCAGACGACCGATAACCAGCACGGCATCAGGCCACCGATAGCTGGCCTCATACAGCTGACCACGCAAATCAAGCCCCTCATCTGTTTCATCATGAGCAAGCAGAGCCAGAGCCTGATCTGCTTTGCCTTTCTTTTTTGCCAGCAGGGCCAGATCATACGTTTTACGGGCTGCCAGGGCCGGAGAAAGGAACTGAGCCGGCATGCTCTCCAGCAACTGACCAGCCTCATCTGTCATCCCCTGAAGCAGAGCAGCGCGTGCCATCAGTTCTTTCGCCTGACTACGCTGTTCAGGTGCTGGGAACAGTACCATCGCCTGACTGAAAATATGCTGCGCTCGCGAAACATTATCAAGCGCCATCAGTAACTGACCATACCCCATCAGTATCTCTGCTTTTTCTGGCCCGTCAGTCAAAAAAGGTAAATTCTGCCCTGACAGTGCAACTGTATCAGAAATCTGATTTTTCTGCGCAGAGGTAAGCTTTGTTGTATGTTTAATCAGATCAAGCTTCTCAAAAATCATTTTTCTGATGAGCTCGCGATACGCCTGCTCAAGTATATCCTGCGGAATCTCAGGTCCGGGCAACAGAAACGAAAGCATCATCATTGCTGATCTGTACTGCCTGAGCTGCATCAGGGCAGAAGAAAGCCCCAGATATAAAATCTGCCGCGATGATGCCGGTGCGATTCCTGCTTCATCTTCATCTTTCTGAAGACTGATATAATCCTGCACAATTTCATCAGAATAAGCGTGCCCCAGCACCTGCCGTAACCTGATTTGCATGACATGCCCGACAGAAGCCACTCCCCCGGAAGAGGAAGACGCCATCTGATCGAAGATAACCCGGGCGGCATCGCCTTTCTTCTCACGCATGAGTATCAGCCCGCGTGCCAGAGCATACACCGGCGTATCAGGCAGATTACCAAGCTGTTTTACTTCGCCATTAGTACCATATCGTATTATAGCTGCCGCCACGGAAGGCAAAATCAGATCGCGTAAAGCGTCAGGATATTGTTTAATTTTACTGATATTATCTGCGAGGTCGGGTAAGGTTTCCCAGCTTTTTTTACCAGCCTGCAGGCCATAAAAAGCACGCCAGAGAGTCATATCCGGCATCCCGATCCACCTGGTGTCCGCCAGAATTTCTGCGTCTTTTACTTTCCCGCTTAACAGAGCCACAACACCACTCAGAGCAAGGTTTTGCGGCGAATTTATAACTGCTTCGGCACCGCTTTTCTGAGCCTGTGATAACAACTCCTGTGCAGCTGGAAGATCCCCCGCAGCCAGAGCAGCTCGTACGGCATCAAACAATAAGGAGGGCTTCTCCTGACCTGAACTCTGCCCTGCTTTATCGGCAGCTTCCTTCTGACGATTCTTCAAATTCTGAGGTGTCGTATTCTGCAGCCCCTGGAAAATTAAATCCTGGTTCTGCGCGGTGTTATTAGCGTGAAAGACGAGAGCCCCCCCGACCGGGAGGCGCGTTGACTGAGCAGAAGATAAAACACCCCCTGCATGTGACAGAGAAAAAATAAGGCAGTCAGCATCAGCAATTACCACCACGCCTTCAAGAGAGGCACGCACGCGATAACCAGGACCGCTGAAAGGAACTGTCACGCCACCAGATGCCGCTCTTGATGTCATCATCAACAACCGGGCACCTGTGGCAGGGTCAGGAAAAGAAACCACATGACCAGGCTGCGCCAGAGGGAACTCAAGCGCACCAGGCCTTACGACCGGCATCAGCCCGGATTTTGACGAGGCATGCCCGACGACAAGCTGCCAGCCTCTCGAATCGCGTCGTATGCTCAGCTCAGGATGGGAAGGCAAATGAAACCGGATCAGCGTAGCATGATCAAGAGTGACAATACTCTGATCAGTAAAAGGCCCTGAGATTTTCCTGATACCATCCAGACTCAGCCCGATGCGATCAGCCACAATAATAAAATTATCACCAGACCAGAATGCTGCAATACCAGTCTGATCATCACATGGAATCAGAATAAAAGAATCATTCGGTTTTTGCGTCAGTGTCTCCTGCGTCACTGCCACAGGGGGTAATTTATGCAGACCGTCGACTCCCTGTGCTACAGCCGCATCACTTATAAACGACACCGCAATAACCGCAGCTGCGGCTAATCCTGTTTTATAAAAATATCGCACAGAACTCTTAATTCTTTCTGGTCATAATAATTTAAAAAATTTCAGAAATTCCATGCAAATATATTATGCAGGAACGTATTACCCATATTTTACGGGTCCATTACCACTTTCGATGTTATTATAATAGCAGGGTAAAAAGACCATTTCATACTATTTTAAAGAATATTTTTATCATGTTCTGCAATTACTAACTGAACACATAAGATTATACAGAAAACACATATTCAGACAAACAGAGGCCCGAAAACGTAAATTCATCCCATATGTGACAGATGCATCCACACAACATATTATCTGTGGATAACTGTGTGCATAAACTCTTTAATTTTTCTGCTTAAACATGAATAAAAAAGAAAAACCCCAGTAAAACTGCCGTTTTTTCACGATAAAAAATTAGCTTGCTTTTTGTGGAAAATATTTTTTTATAGATGGGGGATAATGGTGAGCCGGGAGGGACTCGAACCCTCGACCATTCGATTAAAAGTCGAATGCTCTACCAACTGAGCTACCGGCTCTCACCAAAGAGAAACACTTTTTAACCCTCTGAGAAGGCGGTGTGTTTCGTTGAAACGCTGTCTAAACGCATCATGCCCCCCCGTCAAGGCGCCTGGGGCATTTTTAACAGAATTAAATGAAAAAATTGCACCAGGAACAAAAAAAGGGAAGGCACCACAGATATGGCACCTTCCCTTTTTTATATAAAATCAGGCAGCGTCAGAGGAGGACGCACGCATCTTCGTAATACGATCCGGGTCTTTCACCTGACCGGACATGCCACTACCAGGCTTGATTTTATCAATAAACTCCATACCTTCGATAACTTCTCCAACGATCGTGTAATCACCATCAAGGTGTGGAGAAGGTTCAAACATAATGAAGAACTGACTGTTCGCGCTATTTGGATTCGCCGAACGTGCCATGCCCACTGTACCACGCAGGAACTTAGCTTCGTTCGTAAACTCTGCTTTCAGGTCAGGCAGATCACTCCCGCCCATACCAGTACCTGTAGGGTCACCACCCTGGGCCATAAAGCCAGGAATAACACGATGGAACGGGACATTGTCGTAAAAGCCCTGCTCTGAAAGAGTCAGCAGACGCTCAGCAGCCAGAGGCGCCAGATCAGAGCGGAGCTGGATAACAACGCGACCGGCAGGTACGTCCATATAGAGTTTGTTTTTATCAGAGTCAGATGACATTCTTTTTTCCTCAGACCGCTTTGAGCACTTAACGATCTTTTGCTTGTTTTGCCTTGCTCGCCTGTAAACAGGCCAGCAGACGCTCCTGCGTATATGGGGTCACAAAATGCGAAATATCACCCCCGTAACGCGCAACCTCTTTTGTAAAACTTGATGAGATAAACTGAGTTCGCTCAGACGCCATAAGAAAAACTGTCTCAATTGACGAATCCAGACGACGATTAACCCCTGTCATCTGAATCTCATAGTCAAAATCAGTCAGTGCCCGCAGCCCGCGAATAATAACCGAAGCCCCATGCTGCTTCACCGCATCAACCAGCAAGCAATCGAACGAAACAACGCGAATATCGCACTCCGTCTGCTCAACAACCGGAAGAATCACCTGCTCCATACAGTCTAACCGGTCGGCCAGGGGCATAAGCGGGTTTTTACGAGTATTTTCTGCAACGCCAATAATCAGCTTATCAACAAGTCGCGCAGCACGGGTAATAACGTCAAAATGGCCGGCTGTTACCGGGTCAAACGTACCGGCATAAAAGCCGGTACGCCGCGCCAGAGTCGTTGTCACCCTTCCTGCCCTGCGGCATCAGAGTCCAGAGCCGAAGACACCGGGGCAGACGAGGCTTCGTCAGAACTCTCGCTTTCCTCATCACCATCATCAATCACGGGGAACACACTGGTAACACGCTCATTCTCATTGAGACGGAACAATGTCACACCACTGGCCTGACGCGCCATAACGCGTACCTGATCAACCGGCACACGAATTAAACGTCCTGCATCTGTCACGAGCATCACGTCTGTGCCGTTAAGCACCTGCAGTGTTGCTGCCACTTCGCTCCCGCGCTTGTTCGCCGAGAAGGTCATATTCGTGAAACCCTGACCTCCACGACCGCTAACACGGTAATCGTAAGCTGAAGAACGACGACCAAAACCACCATCGCTCACGGTCAGCAAAATTTCTTCCGCTTCTTCCAGCTCGGCAAACCGCTCTGGCGTGAGAAGGTTCAGAGACTGAGAACCTTCCTCTTCCTCCTCTTTATCCTGAACGACAAGGTCTGCATCCTCCTCATCAGTCAGTTCAGCTGCATTCTCAGCACGGCGTTTCGCATTCGCCATACGCAGATAAGCCGAACGTTCTTCAACCGATGCCTCGACATGATTCAGCACTGAAAGACTGATAACCCTGTCATTTTTACCCAGCTTAATACCGCGTACGCCCGAAGAGCCGCGACCGGCAAATACGCGTACAGTTTCATCCGTAATCTGGAAACGGATGCAACGTGCATTACGGGTCGCCAGGAAAACATCCTGCCCTTCGCGACAGGTTGCAACACCAATCAGGCTGTCTCCCTCATCCAGCTTCATAGCAATCAGGCCGGAGACACGGATATTGCGGAAATCGCTAAGACGGTTACGGCGTACACCACCACTCGCCGTTGCGAAAACAAGGTGCAGGGCTTCCCACAGCTCCTCGTCATGCGGCAAAGGCAGTACGGCCGTAATCGTATCAGTACCAAGGTCAGGCAACAGGTTAACCAGCGCACGGCCTTTGGCTGTGGGGCTGGCTTCCGGCAAACGCCAGACCTTCTCGCGATAGGCTTTTCCTCCCGATGAGAAGAACATAACCCACTGATGTGTATGAGCGTTAAACGAACGCACAACAATATCGTCACCACGTGTGCCAGCACCTGTACGGCCACGACCACCACGGTTTTGCGCACGGAAGACGTCAAGCGGTGTACGTTTAATAAAGCCATCACGCGTGATCGTTACAACCATCTGACCAGGCTCGATCAGACTTTCATCATCCTGATCACCTGCATAGTCAGAAATTTCGGTTGCACGCGGTGTTGCCACTTCAGCCCGGGCCAGCATCAGCTCATCGTGAAGGACTTCCATACGACGCACGTGGCTGCCAATAATCTCGAGCAGCTCGTTAATGCGAATGGCCACATCAGAAAGCTCTTTCTGAATTTTTTCACGTTCAAGGCCTGTAAGACGCTGCAGACGCAGCTCAAGAATACCGCGTGCCTGAGCCTCTGTCAGCCAGACTTTACCGTCAACAATCTGGTTGCCATCATCATGAATCAGCTCAAGTAGCGGAGCCACTTCACGGGCATCCCATCGGGCCTCCATCAGAGCAGCACGGGCCGCAGCTGCATCGGGCGCACCACGAATCAGAGCGATAACCGCATCAATATTGGCAACCGCAATCACCAGGCCAACCAGAATATGCCCGCGATCACGCGCTTTATTCAGTTCAAAGCGCGAACGACGCAGAATAACTTCTTCGCGGAAAGCAATAAAAGCTGTGAGAACATCTTTCAGGCCCATCAGGCGCGGCTGACCACCATCAAGCGCGAGCATATTCACGCCAAAAGAGGTCTGAAGCTGCGTGAAACGATAGAGCTGATTCAACACAACCTCAGGGGTCGCATCACGCTTCACCTCGATAACCACGCGCATACCTGAACGGTCGGATTCATCGCGGATATCTGCCACACCCTCAACCTGCTTATTGCGTACAAGCTCTGCAATACGCTCCTGCAGGGTAGCCTTATTCACCTGATACGGAATTTCGGTAATAATGATCGCTTTACGATCTTTCCGAATTTCTTCAATCTCCGCACGGGCACGGATAATCACAGCGCCGCGTCCGGTCGCAAAGGCGTTACGAATACCAGAGCGCCCGAGAATAATACCACCGGTCGGGAAGTCAGGACCGGGGATGTAGGTCATCAGCTCTTCCAGCTCCATAGCCGGATTAGTGATCAGCGCAAGGGTCGCATCAATAACTTCAGCCGGATTATGAGGCGGAATATTGGTTGCCATACCAACAGCAATACCCGTCGCACCATTAATCAGCAGGTTCGGGAAAGCCGCTGGCAGAACTGTTGGTTCCTGCTCGCTTTCATCATAGTTTGGCTGAAAATCAACCGTATCACGGTCAATATCTTCAAGCAGAAATGTTGAAGCACGGGCAAGACGCGCTTCGGTGTAACGCATAGCGGCCGGGCTGTCGCCATCAACCGAACCGAAATTCCCCTGCCCGTCAATCAGCCGGACACGCATCGACCATGACTGCGCCATACGCACCATGGCATCATAAATAGAGGAGTCTCCATGCGGGTGATATTTACCCATAACCTCACCCACTGCACGGGCAGACTTACGGTAAGGCTTATCATGGGTAAAGCCACTCTCATGCATCGCGTAGAGAATACGACGGTGCACAGGCTTAAGGCCATCTCGCACATCAGGAAGTGCACGGCTCACAATTACCGACATCGCATAAGCGAGGTAGGAGGAGCGCATTTCCTCCTCAATCGTGACTGGCAAGAGAGCAGAAGGCTCGGGTGATCCCGGGTGATCAGGGGTATCGGTCAAGGTTTCATCCGTTCTGTCATGCCGCGTACCCGAGCAGCCAGGTACGCCTGAAGTAAATACATATCAGGCAATTCGCCAGGCAAGGCCGGGCGCCTGCTTAAACACCTGACAGGCAATGGACAATTTTTAGCACAAAATTATGCCCGAACCTAGGGCAGGCATTTGTTTTCTGTTTTTTCCTCTACACCGAGAAAGAAGCACTGTATGCTACGGAACGTTGGCTCATTTTTACAAACCAGCGAGAAAACACACTATGCGTCTCCTTATAGCTCTTATCCTGCCATGGCTGTTATTTTTTACAATCAAACGCCCATTTGCAGGAATCATCTGCCTCATTTTGCATCTGACCATCATCGGCTGGGTGCCGGCAGCAATCTGGGCCGTTTATGCTCTGAATCAGTATGAAACAGACCAGAAACTTGCTCGCCTGGGTCGATGACCTGCAATAAGGTGATATAAAAAAAGCAGCCTGTCAGGGCTGCTTTTTTAACACTTATATATCAGAAACCATCATCTGCCGCTGACAATTCTGTCAACGAGCTGCTGGACTGTTGGCACAAAACCATTTTCATAAAACGGATCTGAGCCAAAACGCCAGGCGTTTGTACCACCAAACATCAGATTATGATCCATAACAGCAGGACCATCAGCTACTGATGCATGGGCCGCATTTTGCAATGTTTTCTGAATACAAAAAGAACGCGGATCAGCTTTACGGCCTGTAGAATAAGAAGGCCCGCGCTGGCTCCAGTTTGAGAATTTACATTCAGACAGACAACCCATGCAGGCAACCTGATCAGCAACAATCTCACGCGCCTGGTCAGGTGTCACAAAAACAAGTGTTGAATCCGGGGTACGCAGTGCCTCTGTAAAGCCCTGCTGTTCCCAGCTCTGCATACGGGCGGCATCTTCTGCTGAGACAAAAATCTCACGCCTGCGCGCACCAATACCATAAGCCGTATTATGAACGTCAGTCTGCTCAGACGAAATACTAACCTGACGTTCTGAACGTGCTCTCAGATCCTGCAGGAAGCTGTTATTAACCGCTGAGGAGTAAAATCCTGTCGGAGAAAAACGATTAAGATAAACGTCACCCTTTTTAAGAGTGAGCAACCGTTTTTTCCACGCATCAGGAATCGGGCTTTCCTGGGTCAGAAGCGGACGCGTACCAAACTGAAAGACAACAGGCCCCAGCTCAGGATTATCAATCCAGTCCTGCCACTCTTCTAACCACCATACCCCGCCAGCCATGATAACCGGCACATGATCAAGGCCAAAACTACGCATAAGCTTACGCAGGGCAGCTACACGCTGGTATGGTTCTTCCGGGCTAAGTGGGTTTTCAGTATTAGAAAGCCCGTTATGCCCGCCGGCACGCCAGGGATCTTCATACACAACGCCACCCAGCATGTCTGAAGCTTTGCTGTAAGAGCGCTTCCATAACGCATTAAATGCGCGTGCAGATGACACGATGGGGTAGTAGTACACCCCATGCTGTGCAGCGATCTCTGACAAACGATAGGGCATGCCCGCACCACAGGTCACACCATGAATGAGACCTTTAGCGCCTGACAGAACACCTTCTATAACATGCTCCGCCCCACCCATTTCCCACAGGATGTTTGCGTGGATACGTCCTTTTCCACCTGCCATCTCGTGAGCAATACGTGCCTGCGCAATACCGCCACGAACAGCATATTCTATCAGCTCTTCATGACGTTCACGCCGGGTGCGGCCATGGTAAATCTGGGGAATAATATTCCCCTCTTCATCATAACTATCTGCGTTCACAAGTGAAATCGTACCCGCACCGCCGGCCGCAGCCCAGGCCCCGGCCGAAGCTCCGGTAGAAACTGAAACACCTTTACCACCTTCAATCAGTGGCAAAATTTCAGCTCCACCTATACGAACTGCATTGATCGACTTCATTCTTATCCTATCGTCGTTATGTCTGTCAGGATCAGCTGCTACCAAACCTCAGAGAAGAGGTTTATTCAGCATCCCGGCGCGGCGCACGACCAGGCTTTTCGCCTGCGATGTCTGTAATATCAGCACCGGTCTCCTGATTAACAACACGCATCGAAAGCTTAACTTTACCGCGGTCATCAAACCCGATCACTTTTACCTTCACAGCATCTCCCTGCTTAACAACATCGGTGGTTTTACCCACACGACCCTGTGTCAGCTCAGAGATATGCACTAACCCGTCCCGTGCACCAAGGAAGTTTACAAAAGCTCCGAAATCAGCTGTCTTTACGACTTTACCATCATAAATACGGCCAATTTCCGGCTCAGCGACAATACCATTAATACGCTCAATCGCTTTATTCGCCTGCTCTTCAGACATCGCAGCGATAGTAATAGTACCATCATCTCCGATATCGACCTTCGCACCCGAATATTCAACAATCTCACGAATAACTTTACCACCGGAACCAATCACATCACGAATTTTTTCGCGTGGAACGCTCATAGTGGTGATTTTTGGTGCTGTGGTAGAAACGCCTGAACGGCCTTCTGTCAGTGCACGGCTCATTTCACCCAGAATATGCATTCTGCCATCACGAGCCTGTTCAAGAGCGATCTTCATGATCTCAGGTGTGATTGAGGTGATTTTAATGTCCATCTGCAGAGCTGTAACACCCTGATCAGTTCCGGCCACTTTAAAGTCCATATCGCCCAGATGATCTTCATCACCCAGAATGTCTGACAGAACAGCAAAATTTTTGCCTTCTTTAATCAGACCCATAGCAATACCAGCAACAGGGCGCTTCAGCGGCACACCGGCATCCATCAGAGCCAGCGAGCTGCCACACACTGTAGCCATGGAAGAAGAACCATTGCTTTCTGTGATCTCAGAAACAACACGCAGCGTATAAGGGAATTCTTTACGTGTTGGCAGCAGTGGATGCAGTGCACGCCATGCCAGCTTACCATGCCCGATTTCACGACGACCAGGAGAGCCAACGCGACCACACTCACCAACAGAATATGGAGGGAAGTTATAATGCAGCAGGAAGTTTGTGCGATATTCGCCTTCAAGTGCGTCAATCACCTGCTCATCCTGAGCTGTACCAAGCGTGGTTACAACCAGAGCCTGAGTTTCACCGCGGGTAAACAGAGAAGAACCGTGAGCGCGTGGCAGAATACCAACTTCTGAAACGATCGGACGCACAGTCACCAGGTCGCGGCCGTCAATACGCAGGCCTGTTTTCAGCACAGCGGTACGTACAACGTCAGCCTCAAGGTCTTTAAGCATTGGTTTAGCGGCGTCAACATCGAGCTCTTCAGCTGTCAGCTTCTCAAGAATTGCTTCTTTCGCTGCACCAATTTTCTCATAACGCGCCTGCTTTTGCTTTTCTTTATAAGCTTCAGCAAAAAGCTTACGGCCTACTTTATCAACACGCGTACGCAGTTTCTGGGCTTCTTTTGATTCTTCAGGCAGATCCCACGGTGCTTTTGCAGCATGCTCAGCCAGAGAAATAATCGCATCAAGCACTGGCTGGAACGCTTTATGGCCAAAAGTAACGGCTTCAAGCATTACTTCTTCAGACAGTTCAGAAGCTTCTGATTCCACCATCAGAACGCCGTCGGCTGTACCTGCAACGACGAGATCAAGATCGGTATCTTTCATCTGCTCAAGAGTAGGGTTGAGCAGGAATGCACCATCTTTATATGCAACGCGTGCACCAGCAACAGGCCCGAAGAACGGAATACCAGACAATGTGAGTGCCGCTGAGCAGCCGATCAGCGCAGCGATGGAAGGGTCATTTTCCATATCATGCGTGAGAACAGTCGCAATGACCTGCACTTCATTACGGAAGTTTTCAGGGAACAGTGGACGGATCGGACGGTCAATAAGGCGGGAAACCAGAGTTTCATTCTCTGACGGACGACCTTCACGCTTAAAGAAACCACCAGGAATTTTGCCCGCAGCATAGGCTTTTTCCTGATAATTAACAGTCAGAGGAAAGAAGTCCTGACCGGCTTTAACTGATTTTGCCCCAACAGCAGTACACAGTACAACAGTCTCACCGTAGGTTACGACAACTGCACCATCAGCCTGCCGGGCAATTTTGCCGGTTTCAAGAATCAGAGGGCGACCGCCCCACTCAATTTCTTTACGAAAATATTTAAAATCAATGCTCATTCAGCTCTGCTTTCGTTTTCAGTACCATCAGATTACAAAAAAACAGGTCAAACAGAAACTAACATAAACAGACAGCATCTCGGACGGCATGGAGACTGGCATGATTGCCCAGGCACCATGTGGTCGGAAACGCTGTGGTCCGGAAACTTCTGTTATCCCTCTTTATATCTGCAATCAGACTGACTGGTAATAAATCAAAAATAACACAAACAATGCGACAAGATTGTGAGGAAACGCAGCGATGCGCTCCCTCACGCTCAGCTTTTAGCGGCGCAGACCCAGACGGGCAATCAGTGCCTGGTAACGGGCAACGCTTTTACCGCGTAGATAGTCAAGAAGGCTACGACGGCGACCAACCAGAATCAGCAGACCACGGCGAGAGTGGAAGTCTTTCGCATGTTCTTTAAGATGTTCGGTCAGGTTGTTAATCCGCTCGGTCAGGATCGCGACCTGAACTTCAGGTGAACCCGTATCACCAGGTGAGGTCTGGTATTCGCTTATCAGTGCTGAGCGGCGTTCTGCAGTAATCGACATCACATATCTCCATTCAAAAAATCAGAAAATGCGTACCGGGCGCAGCAATCCGTCTCGCAGACGGCACAGTCCCAGCACACGCTCCCCCGTCATTGCCCGAATGGGTTCACCTTCACCAACCTCGGGGACACGCCCTTCAAGATCGGCAAGGCTCAGAGCCCGCCCATGCAATACAGAGGCTGCTTCATCCTCAGTCAGGGCCAGCGCCGGGATGTCGGCCAGCACGGTCGCAACCGGATAAAGCAGCTCCGGAGCAGTAGAGGATTTCTCATCATTTGTCACGAGCTTGTCGAGCGTTATTGCATCAGCTTCAGTAAAAGGACCAACCCTCAGCCGCCGAAGGGCCGTAATATACCCCACTGTACCGCAGGCGAGCGCCACATCACGCGCCAGAGCACGCATATAAACACCCTTCCCGGACTCGACTTCAAATATAGCCGTATCCCGATCTACACGCTCAATCAGTTCGAATCTGTCCACCCGTGCCGGGCGTGGCGGCAATTCGGGAGGCCTGCCTGCACGCGCCATATCATAAGAGCGCTGGCCACCAACTTTAAGAGCTGAAAATACCGGAGGCACCTGCATAATATCGCCGGTCAGCGCCGGCAGAGCCGCCCGCAGCTCATCATCATCCGGACGAATAGCAGAATACCCCGTAACCGCACCTTCTGCGTCATCGCTGTCACGCGATTCACCCATTCTCAGGGTAAAGCGGTATACTTTTCTACCATCCATTATATACGGTACTGTTTTTGTTGCCTTACCAAAGGCAATCGGCAACAGGCCGGTTGCCAGTGGATCAAGAGTACCTCCGTGACCAGCCTTACGGGCATCAAGCAGATAACGGGCACGCCCGACAACCTGTGTCGATGTCATACCTGAGGGTTTATCAATCACCAGCCAGCCATCAACTGGCATACCACGCTTGCGCCCCATGCATTCCCCCTCAGTTCGCACTCAATATCCTGCCTGGATATTTTCTGCCCTGTTATGGCAGAAAGCAGCCACTAGCGGAGCACACCCACTCCCGCAATAAAAAATTAATTACGTCATCCCAGGAAAAAATATCTTTAAAGAGCTTAGTGTTATCTGCTGCTGAATTATGGAAAAAAATTCACATTTTCATGATACGGGCTGGTCAGGTTAGTTTTTCTGCCTTAATGTCGTCACATATCATGACCAGCACACAGCCCCCATTGCCTTCAGAGGCCCGCACCGCACCGCCAGGAGGACCAGAATGGTCTCTTGATGTGCATGACACGACGATGGTCCTGTATGTTGGCGGAAACTGGAATAGCAGAAGCGATGATATTCCAGTTTTTAACACTGAGCATCTGAACGGGGGAACACCCTGTAAAAGCTGTGTCATTGATACGCAGGCTCTGGGCAGATGGGACTCCGGCTTCATCTCTTTCCTGTGGGATGTAAAACAAAAAGTAGCCGCAGCGCAGCTTGAACTGGACGATTCAGCCCTGCCCCCGGCAGCAAGAAATCTTCTTTCTCTGCTCCCGCAAAAAGCGGTGGAAGTAGCGGCCGATTATAAAAAGCCTCTGCCTTTCTTCGAAAAAGTCGGTGACAAAACACTTCAGACCCTTGAAGAGACTGGCACTCTCACAGATCTGGGCATTCAGACTGTTAAAGGAACCCTTCAGGCTCTGCGCGGCAAAAGCCGGATGCGGGTGAAAGACCTGGCTACAGATATCTGGAATGCCGGCCCCTCAGCCCTGCTGATTGTCGGAATTGTTAATTTTCTTATTGGTGCTATTCTGGCTTTTGTCGGGCTGATCGAATTACGCCGCTTCGCAGCAGAGATATATGTTGCGAACCTGGTTGGCATCGCATGTGCCCGTGAAATTTCTGCCATCATGACCGCCATTATTATGGCTGGCCGCACCGGCGGCGCTTACGCTGCGCGCATTTCGACAATGCAGGCCAATGAAGAGATTGACGCTCTGCAGGTCTTTGGCATTCCTGTCTCCACCTACATTCTGCTGCCTTCCATCCTCTCACTGTCTGTGATGATGCCTGTACTCTACGTATACGGTACGCTTATCGCTATTCTGGGTGGTTTCGTCGTGTCTATGACCATGATGAGCACCTCAGCCATTGGCTACTGGGTCACCACCATAAACGGTGTCTCCTTACATGAATTCGTGTTTGGATTTGTAAAGGCGTTTTTCTTTGCAGGCTATATTGGCCTGACCTCATGCCGGGTTGGTCTTAAAGCCGGGCGCAGCGCAGCAGATGTTGGTATTGCAGCAACCCGGGCTGTCGTGATTGGCATTGTCGGTATTATCGCTATGGATGCCGTATTTGCTGTCATTGCCAAAGTGCTGGACTTCTGACCATGACACACGATGAAACACTTATTTCAGTCCGTGATCTGAAAATTGCTTTTGGCCCTAAGCTTATTCAGCAAAATATTTCCTTCGACCTGAGGCGTGGATCTATTTTTGCCGTTATGGGCGGGTCAGGCTGCGGCAAAAGTACGCTGCTGAAAAGTATGATCGGATTGTTACGCCCTGCATCCGGGCAGATTCTGCTGGGTGGCGAGGATTACTGGGCACAGAACGAACAAAGACGCACAGAGCTTAACCACCGCTTTGGCGTGTTGTTTCAGAGTGGTGCCCTGTGGAGCTCAATGACAATCGGTGAAAACGTCGCTCTGCCTATGGAGATGTTCACCTCTTTCTCTGCAGACATGATCCATCGCCTGGTTAAGCTGAAACTCGGTCTAGTCGGTATGGAGCATGCCATCAACCTGATGCCTTCTGAAATCTCAGGTGGTATGCGCAAACGCGCAGGGCTTGCACGTGCCATTGCCCTCGACCCCGATATCCTGTTTTTTGATGAACCGTCGGCTGGGCTTGACCCCATTACCTCTGCCAGGCTGGATGAACTGATCCTGACTCTCCGTGACGGACTTGGCGCAACGATTGTTATCGTCAGTCACGAACTCCCAAGCCTGTTTAAGCTTGCGGATGATGGTATTTTTCTTGATGCCCAGGCGCGCGAACCTATTGCGCATGGTGCGCCTCGTGCCCTGCGCGACCACAACACAAACCCGACGGTCGTTTCTTTTATGAACCGTGCAGCAGACCTCTCATCTGCCCCCCAAACAAGAGGCTAATCGACTATGGCTGATACACATCACCGTAAAACTTTGCTTGGCGTCTTTGTCACCGGCGGTGCAGCACTGGGGCTGGGCATTATCATTTCATTTGGCCATATGAGACTGTTCACGCCGACCCGTGAAGCCGTCGTAATTTTTCAGAGTTCAATTAACGGACTTAGCCTTGGCGCTCCGGTAACTTTTCGCGGGGTTAAAGTCGGTTCTGTTCAGAACATCAAGCTCTCTTTTGATCCGCAGGATTATAAAGCCTATATTCCGGTGACTATCACGCTTGACCCCGACCAGGTTCATGTTGTTGACGGCTCAAACAAGAACTCCCCCGTTGACGTCAACAAACTCATTGCCAATGGCCTGCATGCTGAACTGAACATGCAAAGTTTTGTAACAGGCCAGTACAATATTAATCTTGATTTTGATAAAAATGCGCCCAGAAATCTGCATCCGCGCATTGCAACATTGCCGGAAATTCCTGTTCGCCTTTCTGATGTTGAAAAGCTCAGAACCTCACTTGGTCAGATACCCTTTAATAAAATTGCTGACCGTGCAGACAATACGCTTGCGTCAGCCAATTTACTCCTGGCCAGCCTGAATAAAGATCTTCCTCCTCTTATTTCAAGCCTGAAAACAACATCTGATGACTCGCATCAGACATTAACGGTTACCACCGAGGCGATCCGCAACCTGCAAACAAAGCTGGATGCGACATTAATCCATCTTGATACCCTGCTTGAAACCAGTAACTCTCAGCTCAATTCCCGTGGTGAAGACCTGCACAAAACACTGGTCTCTGCCACAAAGACGCTCGATTCATTGCAGGGTATGCTTTCGCCTCGTTCTGTTGACCGCGCCAACATGGATGCCGCCTTACGCGACATTGCCGCCGCCGCGGCGTCACTCCGTGGCTTTGCTGGCGATGTTGAACGTAATCCGCAACTCCTTCTGATGGGACGCCGCAAATGACATTCCTGATCCGTCGCCTTGCTCTGCCTGCTATGGGTGTGTCGCTGCTGCTGGCCGGCTGCGCCTCCTCAGCTCCGCCATTGAGTTTTTATACACTGGGCACACCCAACGGGCCTGCGGCAGCATCTCTGCCATCTTTATCAGCGCATACACCAACCGTTCAGATCGCGCGGGTTGTTCTGCCTGATTATATGGACACGCAGGATATCGTGCTGCGTGATCAGGAAAAAATAGTCCGCAGCGATAAAGGGCGCTGGGCTACAAGGCTTTCGGTAGGCGTTACCGATTTGATTACAAATCAGATCGCTCTCTCCCACCCTGACGAACTTATTACAGATCAGCCCGTCCCTGAAGCTGCCACCTGGCGGGTACAGATTAATATATCACGCTTTGATATTGATACGCATGGCCAGGCTGTACTCGACGCTAACTGGAGTGTACTGCCTGCAGATATGAAGCAGCCCATTGTGAAGCAAAGAGCGCACATTGTAACTTCAGGCTCAGTCAGTTCAGATGCAAATGTTGCAAGCCTGATGCGTAAGCTGGTTGTTATCCTGGCGGGTCAGATTAATAGCTCCCTGCCCTCATAAAGTTTGAAAGACCTGATATCTGATGCAACACAGATATCAGGCAAAACCTCACGCAGGTTTAAGAGGCGCTTTGCGTCCCTTCATGTTGCGTGGCATTCTGACAGATGTTTTTTTACTCGCAGCGGCACTGGCTGACGCCACCTTCCGTGTTGTCTTCCCCCTGGCAGGCGCTTTAACTGCATGAGATTTTTTTGATGCAGGTTCCTGAGAAATAACCTCAGGTTTATCTTTTTTCAGACGGCTCGCATTATCTGTAATGATGTGGTCGATCAGTTTTTTATATTCTGCAATAGAATGCTCTATATTCAGAGAATGTTCAGCCTCAGCCCGCGCCCCTTTACGAATAGTACGGGCCAGCACTTTGTCATTAAGTACCCTGACGATACCATCAGCAATCGCTTCAGGCTCATGGAAAGGTACCAGAACACCTGTCTCTCCATCCCTGATAAGTTCTCTGACCGGGGCTGTATCACTCCCGACAATTGCACAGCCAGCAGCCATCGCCTCACGCAGAGACCATGACACCACAAACGGATAAGTCAAATAAACATGAGCATCAGAGCGTTTGATAAGTGTCAGGAAAGTCTCGTACTGCACCTTGCCAAGAAAATGTACACGAGAGAGGTCTGTCTGCCCCTCAAGCTCACGTAGCATAATCTCACGCCAGCAGCCTGCTGGCAGCTTCGCCCCGTAACTGATCTCATCACCACCTACCAGCAACACCCTGACATCTGGTTCCTGCTCAAGCAGGCTGGGAAGTGCACGCATAAACACATGAAAACCACGATAAGGCTCAAGGCCACGAGCGACGTAAGTAACAAGCTTATCTTTTGGTTTGATCGTTATATCACCAAAAACGACGTCTTTTCGGGCAAGTGTTTTATCAGCTTTACACTTTTCAAGATTAACACCCTCTTTTAGCACATGAATTTTTTTCTGTGCCCAATCAGGATATGTACTTAGCTGAAAAAGAGTAGGTGTCTGTCCATAACCGGGGTTGTTAAGTGCCAGCAGATTAATTGCATTCTTTGCCCGCACCAGCGACCTGAAAGCCTGATCCATAGGAAACTCAGGATCAAAATCGACATCAAACCCGGGGCCTGAATGATAATAAAATTCGAAATAACCCAGCACAGGTACATCAGGATAAACATCCTGCATGTTCAGCAATTCACCCCAGCCATGGTGGCCGATAATAATATCTGGTGTGAAACCAAGCTGCCTGAGTGTCACAGCCGCAGCAGCGACTGCTTCAGCACGGATCATACCAGCTTCAAGTTCTTTTACGCCTGAATGGGCGCCTTCAGCGACAGGACGGGGCATACGGTAACGAACCCGCCGGACACCGGAGATAACATTATCATTATCTTCACTGATAAAAACAATTTCATGCTTCTCCTCGCGTGCAAGGTGCCTCACGAGATGTAAATACTGACCAGGAAAATTCTGGTGTACAAAAAGATACTTCAAGAAAAATACCTATAATATTTATTTTAATAATAAATGAAAAACCCGGCCATACAGCCGGGTCATTATAGTTTATCGGCGAGAAGCAGGTTTACGTCCACGGGTTGTTTTACGTGGAACGGAAACAGGCTTTTCTGCTTTCGGGGCAGCTGGCCTGCCGCGACGTGCTGGTACGGCTGGCACCGCTTTCACCGCCACAGCTTTCACGGCCACAGCTTTCGCTTTTCGGGCAGAAGTTTTACGCTTTTTAGGCGTTATAATTTCTTCTTCTTCAATAACCTCTGTAACCGGAGAATCGCCTTCTTCTTCGATAAACAGATCAAAATCATCTGCCTCGAAGATATCACCGTCCTCTTCGTCGAGCAGCACAGCCAGTTCAGCTTCAGCCTCTGCTTTTGCCTTAGCCGAAGCCTTCAGGCTTTTAGCTTTTTTGCCAGCACTGCCACGGGGAATAATTTCAAGTAAAAAAGCCTCAAGCGGAGCAAGAGATGCTGCTTCAACGGGCTCATCACCAGAAACTGGTCCGATCTCTGTACCATCTGTAAAGGTTGCTGTAATACGGCATTCAAATTTTTTCGCCGCCTGACCTTTGAGACGTACACACAAACCAAGGATAGGAAGCGCCATACCACGGCTGCCACAATACTGCCCGCCGGCAACCCATGGTGACAACCAGCCTTTGCCCAGAACAGCCTGATATTCAATATCAGCCGGAGCGATCAGCGAAGCGGGAGCCACACCAAAACCTTCAATCCAGGCACGACTGCCCGGCTTACCCATCCATTCACCAAGGCGCGCGGCAACATCACCCCGGCGCTGAATATGCGCACCTATTTCAACTTCATCCTGTTTCACTGAGGCCTCAGCCTCCTGTGAGACAACAGCACCTTTAGCAGCCTGACCCTTTGTTGCTGCTGAAGCAACCAGCGGTGCTGCCGATGCGTCAGACTGCGCGCTGAGCTGAACGACCTGAAGACGGGGCGCTTCGTGCGGCGAACCATCTTCCTGATAAATTGTAACCATGACCTGAGCCGGACCCTGATGCACCCTGATCAGAGCTGCACCATTAACTGTGCTCATCCAGCCTTCACTATCAAACGTCAGAATTTCGACATTTGCTGTGTTTTTCACAGGTGGCTGCGAAATGCGTACACCAGGCAGGCCAGAGGCTGACGGAGGCTGTTGCCCTGGTGTAGAATACACACAGAACAGGCCCGTCTGAAGAGTCATCAGAGATCCTGAGACTTTTAAATCCGAAATTTTCTGCTGCGCCGACGCCTGGTTACTAGACATAAATCCTCATTCAATCAGGAATTTTTTTTAAAACTTACAAAAATAAGTTTAAATATCAGTGAATAAAGAAGCGAATGCTCCTGTGATCTCATCTCGTTCTATTTATTGCCTATATTTATGCTTTTTATCAACATCTCATTAAGCTCTGCACCTCTGAGATGCGGATTAATCACAACGCCCTGCCCTGTAGCACGAATGCGTTCAGCAGGCGCACCATGATCGAATGCAATAACAGACAATCCTGCTTTCCAGGCAAGCTCCAGTGTAAAACACCATGTTTCTGGCCAGACTGATGGTAAAAATGCAGCATCTGCCTGTATAGATTCCAGTAATGTGACTGCATCACCCTCTTTGTACCGACCGGTAATGTAAACCCGACCAGTATTCAGCAAAGGAGTATCATCAGGGGTGTGCCCGACCAGAACAAATTCAAGTGGCAAATCCCGGAGAGCCGCATCAAGAGCAGCCTGATACAGCACATCATACCCTTTTTCCCGGCCAATCGCGCCCACAATACATAGCCGTAAACGCCGGGACTCTGCCTGCCTGGGTGTTTTTAAAAAACCATCGGCAGGAACATAATGTCCTGCCGTTGCCTGTTTGCCACGACCTGGCAACTCTGCTCTCTTTACTCTCTTCTCAGCAGGTCTTACCACACAGGTGATTTCGGGAAAATGTTTCAACATTCTCTGCGCAGTATCACGAGACGGTACATATACAGTATCTGCCATACTGAGAACCGATGCAGAGCGCTGTACATATACTGCAACACTAATATCTTCTTCTATATTATTGCCGCCAGTAGAAATACAACGCTCGCACCCTGAAAGATCCGGCTCGCCACAATAGTTTCCAGATGGGTCAAGCAACGAGATACGCTGACAAAACCACATATAGTCATGTACAAACACATCACAGGAGCAGCATAATTCATTTGCAAGGTGCGCAATTGACGGATGGTGACCAAGCAGATGATGCAGCTCTACCTTCTGAACATTTTCATGCTGTAAAAGATCGAGCAGCCCGGCATGCTCATCAGGCAACGTAAAAGCCAAAGACGGAAAATCCTCAGGGGCAGTACTATCTTCAATAAGGCATCCTTTTTTTGATGGCCTGAGAATTAAAACCCGAAAAGAACGCTTCCTGTAACTGGCGGCCCGCTCCTGAATAACCCGCTCAACTCCTCCGCCGTGATGATGCGTAACCAGTAAAACTGTTTTTTTACACACGCGGGCAGCCACCCCACGTGCGCGAAAACGCACCTGATCAAAACGCCGGCGCGCCTCAGACAGCGGATCACGCCTGATCCAGTCTGCCACCAGAGCATGATACCCAGGGTGCAGATCCTCAAGAATATCAGCATTGCGTGCCATCAGATCTGCCCGGGCACTGCCGAATGAGGCAGCCCCTGTATGTGCGACAAATACTCCTGGTGCGGCTTTATGCTTCCACCCCAGAGCACGGGCACGCATACAAAAATCATTTTCTTCGCCATATCCCTGGGCGAAAACATCTTCGCGCAACAGTCCTGTCTGCTTCAGGCAATCATGACGTATATAAAGGCAAAATCCGTGACCTGTCGGGATGTCATATGACACCCCTTTATTGGCTACCAGTGCTGCAGCCATGAAAACCCTTGTCTGCATTGCATCAGGTTCAGCGTTTTCTCTCTCATGCGACGGGTATGACAAAATACTGGCATCGTTTGAAAATGGTGTCACCGTACCTGTCTGCTGATCACGGTAAGCAATCCGCCTCAGTTCTGCCAGCCAGCCCTCCGCGACGCATGTATCACTATTGAGCAAAATAACATCATGGCCCGCTAAAGCCCTCAGGCCCTTATTAACTGTACCGGGAAAACCAAGGTTACGCTCATTCTGATGACAGGAGAAATTATACTTCTCGCAAAAAGCCTTAACGAAATCGGTCAGCTCCCTCTCGGGGGAAGCATCATTGATAACCAGAACCTGAATTTTTATACCCTGAGTTGTCTTTCTGACAGCTTCAAGGCAGCGCCTGGTACACGTCAGGTCACGAAATACAGGAATAATAATGGCAAGAGGTGCTCGCTGCCCTGAAACCTCCGGTACGGGAATATTGTTTGTCAGAACCGGAACGGGAAGAAAGCTTTCAGCCACACCTTTATCAGACGAAGAAAAAACCTCTGATGCAGTAAGGCGCATGCCGGCAAGGTACCTGGCAACCGCAACCGCACTCCGGGCCTTCTGCCCCGGAAAAAGCGGGCTGCCTGCCAGGTCGCGGCCATATTCATCCCTGACACTTATAAAACCTGCAGGCAGCTCATGCTGCGAAAGTGAAAAATGACGGTACATGGCGCCCGGACGTTGAGCCCCGCCTGTTTCGTCAAGAACTGTTGCATGAACATGCTGCAGAGTTTTACCGCTCTGCACATCAATCACTTTGAGCACAGGCTCTCTTTGCGAGTCATAAGGAAACCAGGCCCAGCCTCTGAGACCTTCTGCCTCTTCTTCAACAAAGCCCTCGCATTTTATAATATGCTCTGGCCTGAAATCATTACCAAAGAAATGATCACCACCGGAAAATATAACTGAGACAACCTCAGCATGCTGCCAGCCTTCGGGGCAAAACCATTCTTTCCCTCTCCGGCATACAGGCTGAACCGTATCGTCATAACATACACTGACAGGCTTTAACGGAGAACGGCTCCCCCACCTGATCTGACCATTACCCTCAAGCCCGCACCAGCCTGCGACCCCATTAAGGTGGTAAATTTTGCTGACAAAATCAGCGATATCTGCATTACAGGAAAAATGAGACAACAAATGCTCTGCAGCGGCTAACGCACCCGCGACGTCCTGCAATTCAAGGCGCAAACCTGCAAGCAGCATCCACCCTTCTTTAAAATCACACTCTGACAATAACGCAGAAAGAAGTATTTCTGCTTCAGACAGATCTCGTGTCATCTGGCGTGCAAGCACCAGGGCAAACATGACATGCTGGCTTTCAGGAGCCTGCCTGTTAGCATATTCAAGAAGGTCTCTGGCGGTGGCGTAGTCACGCTCTGCCCAGGCTTTCAAACCACTATAATAGGTTTTCTGCGCCTGCTGACTGGCAATGACCGCACGGGACCGGGCGCTCAGTGTCACATCCTGCCAGATCAGTGCTGCTCCGGAAGACCCGCTCATAAGAAAAACCTGGCTTTTCTGATACTCAAATAAAGAGACCGGCCTGCTGCTCAGCCGTCATGACTGGTGGCAGGAACACTGGTCTCAGCCTCAGCAGCCTCAAGGTTTGCAAGCTCAGCCGCGGCTTCAGAGATGCCCTGGGCTGCTGCCTTTTTATACCATATTTTTGCCTGTTCTGTATCCTGCTCACCAGCGCGGCCGGCAGCAAGGTAACGTCCCATCATCAGCTGTGCAGGAGGGTTATTTTTCTCCGCTGCTTTCCTGAACCACTGCTGCGCAGCGACAAGGTCCTCAGGCACATCGTGCCCGCCGCCGTACATTGCACCAAGCGAGAACATTCCCCACACGTGCCCCTGGGCCGCTGCTTTTTTATATAACTCCAGTGCTTGCTGGTGGTCCATTGGCCCACCAGTGCCATTCACCAGAAGATCAGCATAAGCAACCTGGGCATCTGTCATACCAGCCTCGGCAGCTTTTCTGAGCCAGGCGCGACCTGCTTCAGGGTTCTTATCCGTGCCACGTCCATGCAGAGTAAGAATACCATACCAGTACTGTGCATTAACAATTTTATCAGCTGCAATACGCAGCCATCTGAGTGCCTCTGCATCACTCTTATAGCTTTGCTCTGTGCCTACCCCCTGAATAAGACACACGGCCAGATTAAAAGCTGACAAAGCATCACCCTGTTCAGCCTTTGTACGATATACCTGAATAAGGTCAGCGCTTATATCGGAAGAAGCCTGCCCCTGAAGCAGCATATTGCTCAGATCAATGGTTGCGTGATTGTGCCCCTGCTCGACTGCGAGCCTGAACCAGCGCTCAGCTTCACGCTCATCCCTGGCAACACCAACGCCCTCTTTAAACAGGGTCCCCAGCGTATAGCTGGCAGCTGCATGACCGGCTTTTGCTGCCTGCTGATACCACGAAACAGCCTCGACATAATTTGGAGGCAAATCACCACCGCGACCGTACAGATCGCCCAGGGTAGCCGCCGCCTCTGCATCACCGCCTAATGCTGCACGCCTGAGCCAGGTCTCTCCGCGCACGACATCACGTTCCATCCCGTGGCTACCAGCCATTAAGGCTACACCCAAACGAGCCTGAGCTTTTGGAACACCCTGCTCGGCAGCTTTACTGTAATATGAAAAAGCGACCCCTTCATCAGCAGAGCAGCCACCCATGCCATGCTCATACATCACACCCATCAGATATAATGCTGTAGATAAACCAGCATCAGCAGCCTTTCTCAGGTGCTGCGCTGCGACAATATAATCATCCTGAGAAGAGGCTGTCCCTAGTGTCAGCAGCCCCAGCCCAAGGTGGCCCTGAGCATTTCCCGCTTCAGCAGCCTTACGATACCAGTTTCGGCCTTCTTCAGGATTTCTGACATCCTCAGGCCCGTTACACAGCACATAACCATAAATTGCCTGGCCATCGACATCACCGAGCTCAGCCGACAATTTAGCCCAGACCGCGGCCCGGTGAAAATTAGGCTCACCTTTTTCAACAAGAGGCGAGCTCGCACCAAAAAGAGCACCGGAACTGCCCTGATCTTCAATACTGGCCGGCAAACCGTTCAGATACAATGTTGCCATCGTAAAACCAGCTTTAGGCCAGCCTTTACGTGCGGCACGGCGCATCCAGCGCACCCCCTCCGGCAGGTTAGGTGGCACCCCGTTACCTGTCAGATAAGCATCGGCAACAAGAAACTGCGCTTCAGGGATATCTTCACGAGCAAGCAGAGAAAGCTGCGAAAAACCCTTAATGGCTGTTTCGGGGGCAGCCATCAGAGCCTTTGCTCCCTCAAGACGGGCCTCGGCAGACCCATCGCGTCCGACCATCCGTTTGATTAAGCTTACGACCATAATGACTACCCTTATATTGTATGCCTGAACCGCAACTCTTCTTTTACGGCTCGCGCATTCCCTGGTTCATAAGCGGCATGATCGTATTAAGCATATACTGCATAATCGTTCTCTTACCGACCTTAATATCCGCTGTTATTGGCATACCAGGCTGAGGATGGAAGAAACTCGGAACGCCATGTAAAGTGTACTTATCAATTCTCATATGAACCCTGAAAAACGCCTGGTTTTTCGGATCAAGTGAGACACCGACCTGCTGCGCATCCTCATCCTGAACGAAGGAGTCCGCACTAATCGTTCTGACAACAGCCTCTGCACCGCCATACTGCTGGAAAGGGAAGGTTTCAAATTTAACCAGAGCTTTGTCACCCAGCTTTACAAAACCAACGTCTTTACCGGACAGAACAGTCTCAACCTCAAGCCCCTTACCAACCGGAATCAGGGTCATCATACGCTGCCCGGCAGAGAGAACACCGCCGACAGACACCCTGGCCAGACTAAGAATAATTGAGTCCTCGGGGGCCTTCATAATCACAAGCTGACTGTGAAGAAGTGCTTTACGGTATGATGCTTTTGATTCAGCCAGATGATGTTCAGCAGTATTCAGATCGCGATAAACCTCAGCCTTCCAGTTCTGAATATAACTCTCTTTTTCTGAAGTCTGTGCCGCAAGTTTATTGCTGGTTGATGCCGCCTGCTGCTGTGCAGCGATCTGCGAACGCTCAATATCCATCAGGGCATTCTGGGCACTCAGCGTTGAAAGCTTACTGCCAACCTGATCTTTCTGCAGCTGCATACGCATAGAGTGCACATCTGCTGCGACTTTACTTTGCGCTGCATACATAGCTGCACTTGCCTGATACCCTTTCATATCATGCTGAAGGCTGGCGATCATTTTATCATAATTAGTAATCTTGGCATTATACTCACCCTGACGGCGAATAAAGGCTTCAGCCTGCTGAGCTGATGCAAGATTCTGAGCTGTAGCCGTATACGTCCTGCCATCAGCCTCAGCCAGCAGGCGATCTACCTCAGCCTGGTACTGATCTGTCTGAGCACGCATATTATCAATATCAGCACCGGTTGTTGTCGGATCAAGCTCAGCTAATATTTCGCCTTTACGAACGTAATCACCTTCACGCACCTTAATAGAACGTACAATTGACGCATCAAGAGGCTGAATAACTATTGGTGTTTCCGTTGAAATCAGCCGTCCTGACGTTGAAACCACTTTATCAAGCGGAAAAACAACCATAACGGTCAGGGTCGAGAGCATCAGTGCACCGATCAGCCAGATGATATACTGTGCTGATGCCGTTGGCGGCATGTTAACCAGAGCCGCAGTAGGCGAATGAAACTCAAGCAAGCCTATAGGCAGGTCACCAGGAGCGTAGGGGTCATCTGCCTGCCGGATAAAAGCTGTCGCTGTTTCATCTGGCATCTCATACTGAACAGGTTCCTGTGACTGAGGCTGCCCTGCGGGAATAATATCCTTCTCGCTCATGGCCTATTCTCCTTCCGCGATAAGGGAGGTATCACCCACGGCACTACCATGTGTATGACGGTTCTGCTGCATCCAGAGCGTACGGTAAATATCACACCGCTCAAGCAAAACATCATGAGGCGCTATATCAACGACAGACCCCTTATCCATCACACAAATCTGGTCACAGTTCACAAGCGATGACAAACGGTGCGACACAATGACCATTGTGCGCCCTTTGCCTATGCGTTCCAGGTTGGCATTCACCAGTGCTTCACTCTCAGGGTCGAGAGCTGATGTTGCCTCGTCGAGAATCATCAGTTTCGGATCGGTGATGACTGCACGGGCAATAGCAAGACGCTGACGCTGCCCACCGGAAATATTAGTCGATCCCTCTTCAATAAAGGTCTCATACCCAGCAGGCATACGCTCAATAAATTCTTCAGCGCCAGCCATACGTGCTGCACGCATAACATCATCAATCGTATAGCCCGGACGACCCGCCGTAATATTTTCACGGATTGTACCACGAAACAGAAAGTTATCCTGCAACACAACACCGAAGGAACGACGCAGATGGGTAAGGTTAATTTCCCGCAGGTCAATACCGTCAAGGCGCAGATAACCCGTATAAGAACGGCTGACACCCTGCAGCAGACGGGTTATGGTTGATTTACCTGAACCACTTCGCCCGACCAGACCCAGCATAGTGCCGGCAGGAATCTGAAAGTTCACATCTTTAAGCGCCAGACTTGTCGCGCCGGGATAGGTAAAGTTAACGCCATCAAAGACAAGGGCACCTTTAATAACCGGACGCATTCCTGTTGTCAGCGCAACTGTCTCTGTCGGCTGATTCAGGACCGAAGCCGCCTCACCTAAGGAGGTCATCACTTCCGTATAATCATCCATCAGCTTGGCCAGGCCAACAAGCGGAGACGCGACACGACCGCCCAGCATCATAAACGCAACAAGCGCACCAACACCTACTGTACCAGGACTTGTCAGCGTGAGATAAGCGCCAACAATAAGAATGCCGCGATTAATAAACAAATCCAGCGGCATCACCAGCGTTTGTGGCCAGTTCATCATACGTCCGGCAGCAAGCTTCCAGCGCACGACGCGGGCTGTCATTTCATCCCACACATGCTTACGGCTGTTTTCAAGAGCCAGCGTTTTGAGAGTACGAATACCAGCTACAGTCTCATAAAGAATCGCAGAACGATCACGTTCAGCAAGCAGCTGATGCTGCATGACTTTAGTAACAGGGCCGGTAAACAACACTACAACCAGCCCGATAAAACCAGCGGCACCTATTGTCATCCAGGCCAGTGTCGAACTTAAGAAGAACAGAAACGGTAAAATTACAACAAGAGTAAACAAATCCAGAAAAGTGGACATAAGCCTGCCGGTCAAAAAGTCACGCACTTTATAAATAGCCATGACACGACCAAGAAGGTTACCCGCCTGCTGCCGCTCAAAATACTCAAGAGGTAACGACACAAGACGATTAAAAATATTAAGAGATAAACGTGAATCAACACGGGTTGTCAGAACGAGGGAAACCTCACGCCGTGCATAAGACAAAAGAATTTCATAAACTGAAAACACGACGATCATACCGGTAATCGCCACCAGAGTAGACATCGAGTGATAATTAATAACTTTATCAATAATCTGCATCACGATAAGCGGCGGAAAAATCTGCAGTACACTTAATGTCATTGACGATAGTGCAATATCACGCAGGGATTTCTTCTCACGCAACACCATCTTGGCAAACCAGGCGAAACAGATTGGGGCATCAGCTTCTGACTGCCCCTCTCGTGCTTTCACCAGAACGATCTCACCTGTCCAGATACGGCTCAGGCGCAGCTCGTCAACTGGTACCGGAGGTGTCTCTTCCCCCTTCAGAGGATCACGCAGCCAGACAACACCGCGGTCGGGCGTTGTATTGACCATAATGGCCGCTGATCCATCTTTAAAAAGCAGAACAATAGGGGGCGAATTCGACATTCTGACAAGATAGCGCCACTTGATCTGCATCCCCTTGGCGGCAGCACCCTGCTCTTTCAGCCAGCGGCACAACGTTGCAGGAGACGGGCTGACCTCACCTGGCTCTGCCGCAAAATCCCGTATATCAAGCTCAAGCCCATGAAACCGCGCCGCTGCAATAACAGCACGCAACCGGATAATAGCGGGTGATACGCGTTCTTCACCCATATCAGTATGTGACTGAGAGCCAGAGACTTCCGGAACATTGTCAGAATGATTCACGAACAACCCTTTTGATAAAACGCAAACATTTCGTGTCGTTAAAAACTTTTTGTCACACAATCAGAGAGAATATAACTCTTTGAAAAAAATAATAATCAGAAATCAGGTGTTTTTTTGTGCAACAGAGCTTTGACACCTAACTGAACCACATTGAAAAATCACTCAAAAATTTTCACAAACTATCCTTAAGTCCGTACATTCCTGACACAACGCGGCTTTGCACAACCATATCGCACACCTCGTTTATGACATTTTTTTCACAAATAAGAAATACTTGTGTAAAAAAACAACATTGCCCCGTTGCACGATCGCGAAATATTTTCGCCAGAAGCTGGTCTATATCAAACGGATTAACACAACATGCACATGTGCGCCCGTGCCTTACCAGAGGACCATACCAGACACGGCTTTCTGCCCAGCCCTGCAGCAGATCAGAATGTGGCGTAAAATTGATAAATACTGCGGCACTCTGATTCCGCTGAGCCGGAACATTCTCCTCTGCCACGACGAACAGAGGCACTCGCCTGTCCTCTTCCCCTCTCCACCGCAGCCTTGCGGTGGACAGAGACGCCTGTCTCTGAAATAAGGTAGCGTCACGCAGCGCTGCTGCCTGCCCGTCCCCTCCCTCCTCTTTTCGCTCCATGGATGCCATGCCCTCTCGTCTCTCTCTCTCTGATGCCCTGCGTGAACACGTCCTGCTCTGCGATGGTGGAATGGGCTCGCGTATTCAGATGCTCGATCTGGACCTGACACGCGATTACTGGGGACAGGAAAACTGTACTGAAATTCTTACTCTGTCACGCCCTGAACTGATTCGTGAAATCCATCGCGGTTATTACGAAGCCGGTGCTGATATGGTCGAGACCAATACATTTGGCGGCTCTCCGATAACATTAAGCGAGTTCGGGCTGACAGACAAAGCCCGCGAGATCAATCGTAATTCTGCCATTCTGGCACGTGAGGCCGCTGAAAGCTTTTCTGATGGCCGCCACCGCTATGTTCTGGGTGCTGTAGGCCCTGGCACAAAACTTCCCTCTCTGGGTAACGTTGATTACGACACTCTTGAAGCCGCACTGACTGAGCAGGGACGCGGCCTGATTGAAGGCGGTGTCGATGCGTTTCTGATAGAAACCTGCCAGGACACCCTTCAGATCAAAGCGGCTGTCAACGCCATGAAAGCCGCCCGTGCAGAAATGGGCGTACATCTGCCGATCTTTGTGCAGGTAACCGTTGAGGCAACAGGCACTCTGCTGGTTGGCCCTGACATCGCCGCCGCAGCCACGGTTATTCACAGCCTGGACGTTGACCTGATGGGCCTTAACTGCGCCACAGGCCCGCAGGAAATGGCAGAGCACGTGCACTGGCTTTCCGAAAACTGGCCACGCCTGATCTCTGTACAGCCTAATGCAGGCCTGCCTGAACTGATTGATGGTCAGACACATTACCCTCTCTCCCCCGAGGAGATGGCCGCATGGGTCGAGCGCTTTATTAACGAAGACGGCCTCAACCTTATTGGCGGCTGCTGTGGCACATCGACACCTCATATCGCGGCTCTTGATGCCATGCTGCGCCGCCGCGCAGAGGGCACTGGCCACCACCGCCCGGTCCCTGCCAGGCGCACATCTGTGTGGGTTCCTTCAGTCGCCAGTCTGTATAACCAGGTACCACTGAGACAGGAAAACGCCTATTTCTCTATTGGCGAGCGCTGCAATGCCAACGGGTCTAAAAAATGGCGTGAACTTCAGGAATCTCACGACTGGGACGGCTGCGTCTCGCTTGGTCGCGAGCAGACCAAAGAAGGCTCAAACGCCCTCGACATCTGCACCGCTTTTGTCGGGCGCAATGAAACAGCAGAAATGAATGAAGTGATCAGGCGCTTCACCTCATCAGTTAACGCCCCTCTGGTCATTGACTCAACCGAAACACCCGTGATCGAAGCCGCCCTGAAGCTGCATGGTGGCAAACCCATCATCAACTCCATCAATTTTGAAGACGGAGACGGCCCGGCAGCAGACCGCATGGCCCTCGCCCGTAAATTCGGTGCCGCAGTCGTTGCTCTGACCATTGATGAAGAAGGGATGGCCCGCAAACCAGAAGACAAACTGCGTATCGCAAAGCGTCTGATCGAATTTGCCTGCGATCAGTACGGACTGCCGCAGTCTGACCTGATGATCGACCCGCTGACCTTCACCATCGCCACCGGCGCTGAAGATGACCGTAAGCTTGGTGTGTGGACACTTGAAGGCATTAAACTGATCCGTGACAACTTCCCGGATGTGCAGATTGTTCTTGGTCTCTCCAATATTTCCTTCGGTCTGAATCCGGCAGCACGTGCCGTACTCAACTCTGTTTATCTCGACCATGCAGTCAAGGCCGGTATGACGGCTGCCATTGTGCATGTCTCAAAAATCCGCCCGCTGCACATGATTGCGCCAGAAGAAGTCAAAGTTGCAGAAGATCTGATCTTTGACCGCCGCACAGCAGATTATGACCCGCTACAAACTCTGCTTGCTATGTTTGCGGACCGGAAGGCATCTGAAGCCGTCAAGCGTAAAAAAGCAGACACCGCGCAGGAACGACTCAAAGACCGCATTGTTGACGGTGACCGAAAAGGCCTGGAAGCAGACCTTGAAGAAGCCATGACAGAAATGTCACCACTCGACATCATCAACACAGTACTTCTTGACGGTATGAAAGTAGTTGGTGAGCTGTTTGGCGCGGGTAAAATGCAGCTGCCTTTTGTGCTTCAGTCTGCCGAAACTATGAAGGCTGCTGTTGCCTGGCTTGAACCTCATATGGATCGGGCTGAAGGCCAGCAGCGCGGCACAATCGTCCTGGCAACGGTTAAGGGTGATGTACACGATATTGGCAAAAACCTGGTTGATATCATTCTGACCAATAACGGCTACCGCGTAGTGAACCTGGGTATTAAAGTGCCCGTAGCTGACATGATCGAGGCTGCAAAACGCGAAAAGGCCGATGCCATTGGCATGTCAGGTCTGCTGGTTAAATCAACAGTGATTATGCGTGAAAACCTCGAAGAAATCACCCGTGGCGGGCTCGACGTTCCCGTTCTTCTTGGAGGGGCGGCACTGACCCGCAACTATGTTGAAGAAGACTGCGTAGCCTCCTACAACCCTTCAGGGCGGGTCGCTTATGCCCGTGATGCGTTTGATGGCCTCACGTTAATGGACCAGATTACGCAAAACCGCTTTGATGACTATCTCTCCGCTATCAGCAAGCGTCGTGAGGGCAAAGCAAAACGTCAGGCTGCCCGTACACCTGAAGACAGCATTACACGCGGTTATGGTCCGGTCGACCGCGAAGCCGCCCGCGCCAGACGCACCAGACTGACACAGGATGAGGCTGTACTGACCCCGCCTTTCTGGGGTAATAAAATCCTCTCTGTTCCGACAGAGGCGGTTATTCCTTTCCTCAATGAGCGCTCACTCTACCAGTTCCAGTGGGGGTTCAGAAAGCAGGGCCGTTCGCTCGATGAGTTTATGGTATGGGCGAAACAGGAGCTTCGACCTGTGCTCAGACGGATGCTCGACATCGCCGCGGCAGATAATATACTCACGCCACAGGCATCATACGGCTACTGGAAAGCCGCAGGCGATGGTAATGACCTCGTTTTATTTGAAGAAGATGGCATAACGGAAGCCGCACGCTTTACTCTGCCTCGTCAGCCACGTGAAGATGGTGAATGTATTGCTGACTTTGTGCGTGATATTTCTGACGCACAGCGTGACGTTGTCGCCCTGCAGGTTGTTACCGTGGGGCAGAAAGCCTCTGACATTGCCCGCGACTGGTTTGAAGAGAACCGCTACCAGGATTATCTCTACCTGCACGGTCTCTCAGTTGAAATTGCTGAAGCTATGGCAGAATATACCCACAAGCGCATTCGTTCAGAACTTGGCTTTGCCATTGAAGACGACCGTAATATGGAAAAACTGCTTCAGCAGGGCTATCGTGGGTCACGCTATTCTTTCGGCTACCCGGCCTGCCCGCGCCTGGAAGATCAGCACCCTATTCTCAAGCTGCTGAATGCACCTGATATTGGGGTATCTCTGACAGACGGTGATCAGCTTCACCCGGAACAATCAACATCTGCGCTTGTTATTATGAACAAACATGCGAGATACTTCACTATCTGAGACTATCAGCCTGGATTTTTTCTTATAAGAACCCGGGCTGACGGTTTTTATAAGAAAAAGGAACGCCCATAACGTGGCTCTGCTAACGCTTATTAATCTGGCCGGAAGTATCGCGCTGCTGTTATGGGGCGTACATATGGTGCAGACCGGCGTACAGCGAGCCTGCGGTGCACGCCTTAACAGCCTGCTGGCCCGTATGCTGGGCAATCGCTTTCAGGCATTTCTGACAGGTCTTGGCATAACAGCCATCCTTCAGTCTTCAACCGCAACAGGACTGATGATTACAGGCCTGGCAGGACGTGGCCAGCTTGAGCTGGCACCGGCTCTGGCTGTTATGCTGGGTGCCAATGTTGGCACCACACTCATTGTTCAGCTCCTTTCGTTTGATGTCTCCTCCATCGCGCCGGCATTTGTATTAACCGGAGTCATGCTGTTTCGCCGCAGTCAGGGTGCCTGGCGCGATTCAGGCCGTGCTTTTATTGGCCTGGGACTGATCCTGATCTCACTGCGACAGTTTCTGGTTCTGCTTGGACCATATACTCATAAAGCAGAGTTTACGGCGGTTCTGGCCTCTATGGGCTCACATGATATTGCCGCTATTCTGCTGGGAGCTGTCATTACCTGGCTCAGCCATTCTTCTGTTGCCACGGTTATGCTGGTTTCAACCTTTGCAACCAGCAACACCATCACCCCGGAAACAGCTCTGGCCCTTATTCTGGGTGCCAATATCGGTACCTCCATTAACCCCGTAATGGAAGGGAACCGTACCAGCCCTATTGCCCGCCGTATTTCTATGGGTAACCTGCTGGTGCGTATCGTCGGAGCATGTATGCTGCTGCCGGTTCTGCCATGGATCAGCACCCTGATTACACGCCTCGAACCTGATGCCGCCCGCCAGGTAGCCAACTTCCATACTCTGTTTAATGTTGGCCTCGCGGTTATTATGCTACCCGCCCTGAAAATATATACCAGATTAATGGAAAAACTCATCCCGGACATTCCGGATGACAAAAAACAATCTCCTGGCACTCCACGCTATCTGGACACACTCCTCCTTGATAAGGCGCCTCAGCTGGCCATTGGCAGTGCCGCCCGCGAAGCCATGCGCCTGTGTGACCTTCTTGTAACCATGCTCGCGACTATGGGCGAAGGTATGAACACGACTGACCCGTCCCGTGCAGCGTCAGCCCGCCCCTTAGGTAACGCCATTGAAGATCTGGGAGCATCTATCCGCTCTTATCTGGCCGGGCTCGACCCCGAAACTGCCAGTGAACCGGAAATGGAGGCCGCTGAGGAAATTCTGGCATTCTGTAATCAGCTCCTGCATGCTGAAGACATTGTAGAACGCAGCCTTGTGCCTATGGTACAAAAAATGGCGCGCCAGCGTATTTCTTTGCCTCCGTCACTTCAGGTGCCCGTGCAGAAAATGATGGATCAGCTCGCACGCAACCTGAATATCTGCGCGACTGTTCTGCTACGACAAAACACTTCTGAGACCAACCCACTGGCAGGACAGAAGGATTTTTTCCGAACACTTGAATCAACAGCAACCGCTGCCTATTTTGAGCGCCTGCGCAAACAACCCGGAGACAGTAATTCATCAGCTGAATATAATCTGCGGGAGGAAGTGGTGACCTATCAGCTCACCCTTTTACGTGACCTGCGCCGTGTCAATACGCATATTGTTGCCGCAGCGTCTTACTCACTCCCTACAGGAGAAGACTGAACGTGGCTGCGATCGATATTATCGCACTTGTCCTCGTTACTTTATCTGTGCTGCATGGCCTTATACGGGGCTTTGCCAGGCAGGCACTTGGCATAGGGGGATGGGTTATCGCTCTGCTACTGGCCTGCCGTTACTATACTAACCTGATTCCCTGGACCCGCTCCTTCATCCACGACCATACTGTAGCAGATATTACCGCCTTTATTTTACTGATGCTCGTGCTGCTTGTCGTGGCTTCATTCGCCTCTTCCCTGATCGTGCGGGTGATTCATCAATCAGCCCTTCAGGGGCTCGACCACACACTGGGTGCCCTTTTTGGACTTGCGCGCGGGGTCCTTCTGGTTTTATTGCTTTTTGTGTCTGCACAGTGGCTTTTACCCCCGGAAGATATCCATGATATTGAAAATAAAGGGAAATTTACACCCTATATCCGGATGGGAGTCGCTTACATTCAGCCTTTTATGCCTGATTTTACGACAAAAGGGGTTGCGCCAGATCGCACAGCAGGTCATGACGCCACCTTATAGCTCATTTGGCACTTTTTCGGCTTTCTGCGGAGACCCTTCTTACTCATGAATGCCCCCGGTTCCTTACCCCCCGTACCATCAGCACATGATGATGATCATCTGCACGAAGAATGTGCTGTTTTTGGCATCTGGAACGCCAGAAATGCTGCCGCTCTGACTACTCTTGGCCTGCATGCTCTCCAGCACCGTGGCCAGGAAGCAGCTGGTATCGTCTCATGCGATGACAACTCTGAATTCTACTCCCACCGCGGACTGGGACTCGTCAGCGACGTTTTCAGTGACCCGCGCGTTATGGCAACACTTAAAGGCAACCGTGCCATCGGGCACAACCGCTACGCCACAACAGGCGCAACACTGCTACGCAATGTGCAGCCCTTATTTGCTGAGTTCGCCTTTGGTGGCCTGGCTGTTGCCCACAATGGCAACCTGACAAACTCAGAAACACTGCGTAAAGAACTGATCCTGCGCGGATGCCTCTTTCAGTCCACCATGGATACAGAGGTCTTTGTTCATCTGATCGCGACCTCTCTCTATGCAACTGTTGAAGACCGCCTGATTGACGCTCTAAAACGTGTTACCGGTGCTTACTCACTGGTTGTTCTGTCAGGTGATGCCCTGATCGGTGCCCGCGACCCTATGGGCGTTCGTCCGCTGGTTCTGGGGCGCCTGAGCGGTACAGATGGTGATGGCGACAGCTGGGTTCTGGCATCTGAAACCTGTGGTCTTGATATTATCGGCGCAGAGTTCGTCAGAGATATCGAACCAGGCGAGCTTGTCATTATTGATAATGATGGCGTGCGCTCTCTGCGCCCGTTTGGTCAGACCAAACCCCATTTTTGTATCTTTGAATATATCTACTTTGCACGTCCCGATTCTGTCCTTGAGGGGCTGCCGGTTTATGCGGTCAGAAAACAGATCGGTCAGGAACTTGCCCGCGAAAGTGGCGTTGAGGCAGATATCGTTGTGCCTGTACCGGATTCAGGTGTGCCTTCTGCCATGGGGTATGCTGAAGCCAGCGGCATTCCTTTCGAGCTGGGTATTATCCGCAATCACTATGTTGGCCGTACCTTCATTGAGCCCACTGACCAGATCAGAAACCTGGGCGTTAAAATGAAGCATTCGACAAACCGCCCCGCTCTGAATGGTAAGCGCGTTATTCTGGTCGATGATTCAATTGTACGCGGCACAACCTCACGTAAAATCGTCGACATGGTACGGGCTGCCGGCGCGAAAGAAGTGCACATGCGCATTTCCTCTCCGCCAACTCAGCACTCCTGCTTTTATGGTATCGATACCCCTGAGCGCAGCCAGCTGCTGGCCGCACAACACGACCTGAAGAAAATGGCTGAACTGATTGGCGTTGACAGTCTTGCCTTTATCTCTCAGGACGGCCTCTACCGTGCTATGGGCTATGAAAGCCGTGAATCCTGCCGTGATCGTTATTGCGATGCGTGCTTTACCGGTGACTACCCTATTCCGCTCATTGACCATGATAAAGAATTTGGTACAGGCACTGCCTGAGGCAAAGCCAGACAAAAAAAAGGGAGCTTCCGTAAGGAAGCTCCTTTTTTTATAACCAGTCTAAAGCTTTTTATTTACTGAGACGTAACCTGCCGGGAGGCCTGATCTGCCTGCAACATTCTCAGCTGAGTTGCCGCTGTATCAGATAACTGCCCCAGCAGCAGACTCATATCCTGAATCAAAGCAGCTGAAGAAGACGGAGCCTTCCCCTCAAGAGTCAGACGCTGCATATAAAAAGGCTGATTTGTATCAATTGCACGCACTGACAAAATCGCTTCAAGCTGCGTACGACCAGACGGCCCCCGACTAAAGTGAGTGACCGAAAGCTCGACATAAGCATCCGGCTGCGTTGAAACAGCATCATTCTCAGCAAAAACAGCCGAGCCGGGCAAACGCTGTGCAATATCACCTGCCAGAGCATGACTTATCTGAGCAGAGAGAGAGTCACTCCAGGCATCATTCTGAGAAAGTGTCAGTCGATAACCTGAATCAGCCGTTACAATACGATCCCGATCCAGGCCAGAGGCAATGGTAGGAAGCCGCACTTCGACATAACGCGGACCACCTGATAAAGGCTGCCCGGGTGTAACGGCAAGCGTATAAAATGCCGGATTGGCACCTGAAGAGCAGGCTGTAAGTGATGTTGCCATAACACTCAGCGCTGCAAAACCAGATAAAAAAGAACGGCGCCCAGAAAAAGAACGGGCAGACCGAAGAGCAAAAAGCATTTTCATGGCTTAACGTCCTGATATCAGCGCAGAAGGATGATTTGTCAGAAAATCAGCCAGGAAACGCATAGAACGGGCGGTCTGACTCAACTGAAGAATCATGGTTTGCATATTACGATAGAAGTCTGTGTTCTTGCCATAACTGCCCATAAGCTTGTTGGCATTCGCGATTGTCTGCTCAAGCTGCTTCGTCATGGCAGGCAGGCTTTGCATCAGTGGTGCAGTACCTTTACGCAGTTCGGTGCTCATGACCTGCAGATTCTGTAATGACGCTCTCAGACTGGTCAGGCTTTGACGCACATCCGGGCTGACCAGGGTCTGATCAGCATGAGCCAGAAGATTGCTTGCGTTCACACCAAGCTGCTCAAACGGTACACCAGCAAGACGTGCAGCCACTGTGGAGAGAGATTCCATAATGCCATTCATACCACCAGGCTGGCCAGGAATAACGAGGGTCGTGCCGTCCATCTCCACCTGAGCAGGCTGAGCATTTTTAACGAAATTGAGCGAGATCATACTTTCGCCGGTAAGAAAACTCACACTGTCAACAGAAGCACGCAGCCCGTGCTGAACCAGAGTTCTGAAAATATCTGTTAATGCACCATGCTTAAGCTTATTAGCGTCAAGAACACGCTCCGGCTGAATCTGCATACCAACACGAACGCGAGGCTGATCAGTCTTCGCATTCATCTCAAATTTCACGCTGGTCACATTACCTATCTGCAGGCCGAACATGCTCACTTTGCTGCCAACAGTCAGACCCTGCACTGAAGATGTCAGGTAAGTCACAAGCGGCACACGCTCATGATAACCAGCTGTTTCAGCATCTTCCCTGCTCTCATACAGCTTAAACAACGTATTCTCAGGCGCGTCGTACTGCGTCACGGTGTCATATTTAAGCGGCAGGCCAAAAGCGACCCCCCCTGAGAACAACGCCTGCAACGACTGCAACTGCACCTTGAGACCACCAGCACCAAAACCAACAGTGACACCCGACACGTTCCAGAAACGCGTGTCTGTGTGCAGATATCTGTCATAAGGCTGACGAATAAACAGCTCAATAAGTACTGGCCCAATCCCGCCAGGAGGCATGGTGTAACCCAGCACCTCACCAACAACCATATCACGGAAGAAAACCGGTGCTCCCGTACCAATAGACCCGATTGAAGAGGCAAGCAGATAATATGTCTGACCTGGCTGGTCAGAGGTTATACCTGGCGGTGATTCGAGGCCGCGAAAATGAGTAACATGCCATAGATCTTTCTCACCTGGCGTTACCAGCCCCGGGTCGAACGCGATATAGGCACCTGATAAAAGGGTCTCAAGACCTGTAATACTGGCCCCGTTAATACGCGGACGAACCACCCAGAACCTGGCGCGGTTTGTCAGCATATAGCTTGTGCCTGCATTCATACGGATACGAACCTCAACATGGCTCATATCATCGACAAGCATAATTTTCTCGACAGTACCGAGCACAACTGACTTATTTTTAACCTGTGTCTGACCACTGGTCAGACCATCAGCAGTGTCAAAAATCACCGTCACTTCGGGCCCGTTATTGGCAAAACTACGCCAGACCAGAAAACCTGCAATAAAAATAGAGAGAACAGGAATGATCCAGATAATTGAAAACCGGATACGACGCAGGGCAGAATCAGGCATAGCATCATCCTGATCCGGTGAGTTGTTATGTGTATTCTGCTTATTCACGCCTCGTCGGGCTCCATATTAGCTGAATAAAATTTCTCATCGCGAACCATAACCGCCTTCTGAGAAGGCTGAAGTACACGCGAACTCCGGTCACCTTTGTTTTTTTGAGCAGCATCCCACATCAGGCGCGGATCAAAAGTATGGGCCGCAAAAATTGTCAGCACAACAACTGCGGCAAAACACACCATGCCACCATCCGCCGAGATGCTGGCAAGGTGACTAAACCTGACAACAGCAACGAGGATAGAGACCATAAAAACATCAATCATAGACCAGCGGCCAACAACATCGATAACTCTGAAGAGCTTTGACCTCAGAACCAGCCCTTTGGCTGAATGACGATATATTGTCACAACCATAACGGAAAGCCCAACCACTTTAAGCACCGGCACAGTAACGCTGGCAAATAACACCAGGATGGAAAGGGGTATCATATCACTCTGCCAGAGCTCTATTGCGCCCTGAATGATTGTATGACCCGAACCATTACCCAGACTGATCACTGTCATGACCGGATAAATATTTGCTGGCAAATAAAAAACAATCGCTGAAATCAGCAATGCTGTTGTGCGATGCAGACTGTTGGCCTTTCTTTGCCTGACCACATGCGAACATCGCGGGCAATGCCCTTCAGGGTTGCTCGGGTGTACATCGTGATCAAAAGCCAGGACCAGACCACAACTCAGACAGGAAACTCTGCGGGAAAAAGGATGCGTCTCGACTGAACACTGGTCAGCAGTAATCGTTTCAACAGGAACGCGGCTCCCGTTCATCATATGCATAAAAGAGTCAATTTTACGCTTACGCCATATCATTTCCATATCAAGCGTTGCATCTGTGGCTGCCATAGACACCATCAGAGCAGCAACCAGGTAAAGCGCCGGACCCACTTCAACAAAGGCCAAATCAACAAGCTTAGTGTAAGCAACAAATACACCAAGAATATAAACCTCAACCATCGACCATGGGCGTAAGATTTCATACCATTTCAGGAGGTATGGCACCCATGATGGCAGCTGAGGGCGCAGGGCTGTTGTCAGAATGAGCCCCATCAGGGCAATCACCACGCCAGGAGCCAGCACCGTTACCAGACCGACCAGAATACCGGCCTCGCCCCAGCCTTCGTGTAAAAGCTCTATAGGGCCTGTAACCATATCTACAGTTCTCTGACGGCCATACAGGTCAAGCGTCATAAGCGTAGAAAATAACATCGCAATATAAAGAGCAGCAGAACTAATGCAAAAAGCCAGAGGTGTCGCGATCGGAGCAGTCCTGTTACGACGATCAAGTAACTGGTTACAGCGCGAACAACGGGCCTGTGTCCCTTCTTTAAGCTCTGGCAGCTTCTGATGCAGGCCGCAGCAGGGACACTCCATCACGTCCTGCACTACGTAAACCCGGCGCGACGTATCAACCGGTCCGGCCTGCTGGTACGCAGCCACATCCCGCTGCAAAGTCTGAAAAAGAGACATTTTCATGATTACGAGACTTTAACGCAAAAAAAATTCTGACGTAACAGAATAAATGAATAACGCTTCATCTTTTAACCTGGCCCTTTTTGTACAGAGTTTTTTCTGCAGTCGTGCTCATTCCTGGTTGCGTTTCCTATATGAGCATGATAGTCAGCGGTCGAAAATAAGTTATGCCCGCTTAGCTCAGTTGGTAGAGCACGTCATTCGTAATGATGGGGCCGGTGGTTCGAATCCGCCAGCGGGCACCATTTTCACTCCCTGATAAAATTACTAATAACCAGAGTTTAGCGCTCAGTTACTCTGTTGTGCCAGAAAATACAGACTAATCGCAAGATGGTGGCCATTCGAATAATTCAACCCTGTTACCATCCCGCGTGACAGCAGGTCCGCCTTATCATCACCAAGAGCTGTTACAAAAGCCTCACGATCTCTCTGCGCAACAAGCGCAACCGTACAGGCTTTATCATTATGCATCAGGCGTGCTGCGGCCTGTGCACCAAGCAGCTTCACCTTCCCTCCCAGCAAAAATACAAGACTGGGCTCAGAAAAAGAAACTGAAATCACCTGAGTTTTATCACCGCAAGGACGGTACGTTTCAGCAAGAGCTGCGAGGCGGGGTGCCAGCCATATACTGTGCAACTTTGGCACAACAACCGTAAACAAACCGGCATAAAGCAGCAGTGCGCAGGTCGCACTGGTCACAAAAGCCTTAATAAGCTCAGAGCGTACCAGCATAACTGCTGAAATAATAACCAGAGGACCACACCCTCCTGCCAGAATGAATGCTGGCAGCGAGAGCTGCCCCTCCAGACGCCACAGAAGAACCGGACCGGCGACCGACAAAGCAAGCCCTGTTATCGTCCATAATCCGCCATACACACAAAGAGCACCACGAGCCCAGAGTGCTTTTGGCCAGTTTCTCCAGACCGGGCCACCCTGTGCCAGAGCTCCGGCCGTGAGAACAGCAAGTGCCGGATAGGTCGGCAAAACATAATGGGGAAGTTTGGTTGCAATAGCTTCAAACACAAGCCAGTGGGGAATGATCCAGCATAAAAGATAGCGGACTGCCGGGGTTAAACGGTTACGCCACACCACAGGTAACGCTGCGACCACAAAAAACGACCCTGGCCAGAACGCCAGCAAAAACACAAGAAGATGATAACCTGGAGGTAAACCATGAGCCTGCTGCCCTGAAGCAACCTTACCCAGGAAATTCGTACCAACTGCATTACTAAAAAATGCACCGTGGCTCACTACGCCAATAGCAACACACCATGGCAAAACAATAACCAGTGAAACTATCCAGGCCCAGCCGGGTCGCAATCTGCGCCAGATATCAGCCTTACGCTCTGTCAGACAAAAAGCTGCAACCGTACCAAGTGTAGGAATGAGAATGACAGGACCTTTGAGCATCAGCCCAAGACCTGCCGCCCCCCAGAATAGCAGAGCAGTTTTAATGGGTGTAGTACGCCTGGCCTCGCGATCAAGCAAAACCCGTACAAGGGCAACCTGCGCCAGCATAACAGAAAATAAGAGCGTGGAATCTATGGTCCCCATACGACTTTCAGCCGTAACGAGCACCGAAGCCATGAGCATAGCAGCTGCAAAAAAACCAGCTGAAGCGCCAAAAAGCACCGAAGCCATCCAGGCTGTTATCGCCACTGATGCAGACATGGCAAGCAGAGAGGGGACACGATACGCCCACACAGCACGGTCGTGCAGTGTACCGCTCAGAGCAACTGAAGCCGCCTCGAGCCAGTAAATACCAGCCGGCTGAAGATATCGCGGCTTATCCTGAAAGCGCACATCAACAAAGTTGCCACTTTCAAGCATCTGCGCTGTGGCCTCCATATATCGTGGTTCATCACGATCAAACGGAGGCGTCGAGGCACGCCCGGGCAAAAATACCAGGAATGCAAAAATACCAATGAAAACAAGAGACCAGATAGACAGCCGGGACTTACCCTGGAAATGTCTCAACATTCCCGAACCGATTTTGGCAGTCTGGTGCGGTTGCGCAGCCACATAACCCCAAGCAGGTCACGCACGCCAACAATCGCCCTGTTAAGGTTTGTATATTTGGACTGACCATGCAACCTGGGACGATGCCCCACAGAGTGACACAGCAGCGGCACACCATAGGAATTGAGCAGAGCCGGTAAAAACCTGTGAAGCCCCTCAAACTGTGGCAGACGCAAAAAAACATCGCGCTGAAACAGTTTCATAGGCGCACCGGTGTCAGGGCAGTCATCATTCAGCAGCCTGCGGCGCAGCCCGTTAGCAAAACGTGTTGCCAGCACACGCGACAGACCGTCACGACGACGACGACGCACCCCCACAACTAAAGGCGGTGTGCCACTGGCTAACTGTGCCAGGCGAAGCATTTCTATAAATTCGTGTGGATCATCCTGGCCATCACCGTCAAGCGTGGCAACCCACTCCCCCCGTGCAGCAGTAATGCCTGTACGCAGAGCAGCCGATTTCCCGCAACAACGTTCGTGACAAAGAATACGCAGCGTGGGCAATTGCTCATCACGCAGCTTTTGAAGAACAGCCACTGTGTCATCGCGGCTGCCATCATCAACAAAGATAATTTCTGTTTCAGGCAGGCTACGACAGGCGTCAGCCAGCTCCTGACAGACAAAAGAGAGGTTATCGCTCTCGTTAAGAACAGCGATAACAAAGCTCAGAACCGGTACTGTATCAGACCGGGAAGAAGAGTGGATGCTCAAACCGGGCAACAGCGCAGTTTACTTACGCTGCTGGTCGGGCCAGAGCTGCTGGCAGATCGGAAATAGCACGATCAACCAGTGCTGAAGCTCCATCTTCTTTAAGCGATTCAGCAATAACCTGACGGCTGGCTTTTATCGCAACATCAATAGCAGCCTGACGCACCTCACGGGTTGCTGCACGCTCAACAGCACTGATACGGTCACGAGCGCTCTGCTCATGCTGTTTCACTGCGGCTTCAGCGTCTTTACGTGCCTGTTCTGCTACTTCAGCAGCATGACGCAGTGACTGCTCAACCATTGTTTTGGCTTCAGCAAGTGCCTGCTCACGGTCACGGGTCGCATCTTCAAGCATCTGTTCAGCCTCACGACGCAGACGGGCTGCTTCGTCAAGGTCCTGACGGATACGCTCTGCACGGCTATCGAGAATAGTCACGATAGGGGTCCAGAGTTTGCGACCAAAAAATACGAAAAATAAAACGAAGGATACGGCTACCCAAAAGCCTGCTTCGTGAAAAATGCCATTCATGACGGTTCTTCCTCCCGAAGAGTAATCAGGCTACCCGTTCAGCCACTACGTTTTCAACTTTTGTGGCAACCAGAGCCGGCGCAGGCCGAACACCAGTGACACGACTGACCAGCTCCTGAGTGGTCTCAACAGCAATATCTGTCAGTGCGGCAAAAGCACGCTGCTTTTCAGCAGCAACCTTGCTCTCTGCTTCAGCAATCTCAGCAGCAAGACGCTCTTTAATTTCCTGAATTTTTGCTTCAGTGTTACGCTTTTCATCGTCGAGCGCTTTTTGCAGGTTAGCCTTCGCCTCAGCCATAGCCGTTTTACGGGCATGCTGAAGTTCGGCTACCGCATTATCGGCATCATGCTTTGCAGCACGTGCGACTTCAAGATCACCCGAGATACGGGCACTGCGATCTTCAAGAACGCGACCAACACGTGGCAGCATTACCCGGCTGAGCACCAGATAAAACACCAGGAAGATAAATGCCCCCCAGATTACCTGACCGGTAACCAGAGGGTTTTTAAAGTCAAGCTGAGGCATTCCTGCGGCGTGAGCACAGGGTGCCGCCACGACGAGAAGGGACACGCCGGCAGCAAAAGAGAATATGCCGGCACGAACAGTCTTTATCATGACACCCACAGGAATCTCTCCTTTTTCCGTCTTCTGATCAGACGAAAAGAATCAGGAACGCAATAAGCAGAGCAAAAAGCGCAATCGCTTCTGTCAGTGCAAAGCCGAGCATACCCAGGCCGAACACGTGCGGACGAGAAGCCGGGTTGCGAGCAATGCTGCTTACCAGAGTTGAAAAGATGTTGCCGAGGCCGATACCAACGCCGGCAAGGGCGATTACGGCGATACCTGCACCGATTTCCCGGGCTGCAGCGATGTCCATATCAGTCACTTCCTTGTTAAAAGTACAGTTCAAACGAAACGGGCAAAGCAGCTCAGTGAGCCACGGCCTCCCGCAGGTAGATGCAGGTCAGAATGGCAAACACATAGGCCTGCAACACACCAACCAGCAACTCAAGAGCCACAAGCGCTACGTTAATAGCGATTGGCCCAATCGCAAACACGTCACCTACCACACCAAAACCGGCGAGCATAATGACAAAGCTTGCGAAAATCTCAAACATGACGTGTCCGGCAACCATGTTAGCGAACAGTCGGATAGAAAGACTTACAGGGCGTGACAGAAAAGAAAGGATCTCGATAGGGATCAGCAGGGGCGCAAGTGCCAGGCTGGCACCAGCAGGCATGAAATGCGCAAAAAAGCGAATTCCCTGAACTTTCAGTGAGACCACGACTGTAAGGACAAATACCATCATAGCCAGGGCAAATGTTACCGCAATATGGCTTGTGAAGGTATAAGAGAAAGGCAGCAGACCGAGATAGTTACCGGCCAGAATAAAGAAGAAAAGCGTAAAAATAAACGGGAAAAAGGAAGCACCTTCAGGCCCGATTGTATCAATCGCCATATTACGAATAAATTCGTAACACACTTCTGCTGCGGCCTGAAAACGACCAGGCACAACGGCTGCGGGACGCATGCCGAAATAAAGAAAAGCCAGAACCAGCACTACGGCCAGCATCATGTAGACAGGCGACTGACTGAAGTGCAGTGCGTCACCAAGGCCACCAAAAACCGAATGAAGTTCAAACTGACCAAGGACGTCGATACTGGAACCGCCTGCCAAAACCGCTCTCCTACCTCTAACTAAACCAGAAACTCTTTTCTGGCATCGAGTCGTTTAACTCAGACCGGGGGTGGCTTGACCAGCCGCCAGACATTGAGCACACCAGCTCCGCCTCCGAGCAGCGCAAAGATAATGAGAAAAATCGCACGGGTATGAAGCCACTTATCAAGCCCCCACCCGATACAGACACCAACAATCAGAGCTGAAATCATCTCTGTTCCGGCACGAAGCGCCAGAGTTGCAAGAGACTGCCCGTCTTTATCGTCTGCACTTTCCTTCTTATCATCCTCTGTTTTCAGCCCGGAGCGACGCTCAGCTGCCTTCAGACGAGATAAAAAAGAATCGTTTTTATCCTCACTCATACTTCGCACCTCCGGAACAGGTGCAGGCGCTTGCTAACGAGGTTACTATGCCCTGTCAAGGAAGCTCTGACACCCAAAGCAGGAAAACTGGTTTTTTTTATAAAAAGCGTCTTTCCGGTCACTCTTTATTCTCAGCACCAACCTGCCCCACAAGCCCGTTTGCATAATCACGGGCTTCAAAGGGACGCAGATCTTCAGCCTGCTCACCCACCCCTACGGCATGCACAGGCAAACCAAACGTATCTGCAAGGGCAACAACAATGCCGCCACGTGCTGAACCATCAAGTTTTGTTACGACCAGACCTGTCACGTTGACCAGCTCACGGAAGACCCTGACCTGCTCAATCGCATTCTGACCGGTTGTCGCATCAAGAACCAGTAATACTGTATGGGGCGCACTTTCATCGAATTTGCGCATAACGCGGATAATTTTGGCTAGTTCTTCCATCAGAGCGCTTTTGTTGTGAAGACGCCCGGCCGTATCAACAAACAGCAGGTCAGCCTGCTCAGCCTTACCGCGCTTGAGTGCCTCAAACGCAAGGCCTGCCGCATCACAGTTAGGCGGGCCGGCAATGACCGGACAATTGGTACGCTGCCCCCATACCTGCAACTGCTCGACAGCAGCAGCACGGAATGTGTCGCCGGCAACCATCATAATTTTTTTACCCTGATCGCTGTAAAAACGGGCCATTTTGCCGATTGTTGTCGTTTTACCGGTGCCATTCACCCCGACAACCAGCACAACATGCGGCTTGTTAGACGGATCAGGCTCAAACGGCTTAGCAACCGGCTCAAGAATAGTCGCAATTTCTTCTGCTAAAGCAGTGCGAATCTCTTCATCTGTCACCTCAGAGCCAAAGCGCGAGTGGCGGAATGATTCAATCACACGCTCAGCGACAGCCGGCCCCAGATCGGCCGTAATCAGGATATCTTCCAGCTCTTCAAGAGCGGCGTCATCAAGCTTGCGCTTTGTAAAAACAGATGTCAGCCCGTCGCCCAGCTTTTGTGTAGAGCGCGAAAGCCCCTGTTTAAGGCGTGAAAAAAAACCTAGCGCCATCTCAAATCCTCTCTGCCAGCAAACCTGTCGCGCTGGCTTCAATTACTCTCATATCTATAATCTCGCCCGCCTGGGCATCAGCTTCTTCAGCCTTCAGACGTACAGGAGCAAACTGCTCACTATGACCCGACTGAGGGGTTTCCATTAACACCCTCACATTCTGCCCAACAAAGCCCTCAAAATAGACTTTTGCCGCCTCAGCCCCCACGTCGCGCAAACATGCGGCCCGTGCCTTACGCTCAGGCACATTTACAGCCCTCATTCTGGCCGCAGGCGTTCCAGGACGTTCGCTGTACGGGAAAACATGCAAATAAGGGATGCTCTGCTCAGCCAGAAAAGCCCGCGTTTCTTCAAACAGGGCATCATCTTCGGTCGGGAAACCCGCAATAACATCTGCGCCAATACCAATCCCCGGGCGCAGGCTACGCGCGCGCGCGATCACACGGGCCGCATCTTCAGCCAGGTGACGGCGTTTCATCCGCTTCAGGATCAGGTCAGAACCAGCCTGGAGCGACAAATGAAGGTAAGGCATAAAGCGCGGCTCTTCAGCCAGAAGACGCCAGATATCCTCATCAATTTCGACCGGGTCAACAGATGACAGGCGCAAACGCTCAAGCTGCGGGACCAGGGCCAGCACACGCCGACACAACTGCCCCAGCAGAGGCTTACCTGGCAGGTCACCACCCCATGAGGTCATATCAACACCAGTTAGCACGATCTCACGGTATCCCGCATCAACAAGCGCTTTAACCTGTTCGACTACTACCCCGACCGGTGCTGAGCGTGATGGCCCGCGCCCGAACGGAATAATGCAGAACGTGCAGCGATGGTCACACCCCTGCTGCACCTGAACAAAAGCCCTGGTGCGACCGGCAAATTCTGTAACAAGATGAGCGGCTGTCTCTTTCGCTGCCATGATGTCAGAAACCGCGCGGGCCTCCTGCATGGCAGAGGCGGACCAGCTCTCAGCTTTTAGTTTCTCTTCGTTGCCCAGCACCCTGACCACACCTGGCAAAGCAGCCCAGCGATCAGGGTCAATCTGTGCGGCACATCCCGTCACGACAATGCGCGCGCCGGGCTTATCACGATGCGCACGCCGGATAGCCTGCCGCGCCTGCCGTTCGGCCTCACCGGTCACTGCACAGGTATTAACAATAATAACGTCCTCAAGCGGGGCAGCATGCTCACGCATCACCTCGCTCTCCCACGTATTGAGACGACATCCAAAAGTCAGGATTTCAGGTTTTGTCATGACGGATACGCAGCGAGATCCACTGTTCCTTCAAAAGCCACAGTCGCCGGGCCTGTCATAAGCACATGGTTATTGCTGCCCCACTCAATACGCAGCACACCGCCATCAAGCTCAACCTGACAGGTACGCTCTGCAAGACCACGTCTGACAGCATTCACAACCGCCGCACAGGCGCCAGAGCCGCAGGCTTCGGTAACCCCCGTACCACGCTCATGCACTTTAAGGCGCATTTTTGTCCGGCTTTCCATTCTGGCAAAGCCAATATTAGCCCGTTCAGGAAAGAGCGGGTCGTGCTCGAGGCTGTGCCCCTGGTCAAGCAACGAGAAATCTTCCACAAAAAAAGTGGCATGCGGGTTGCCCATTGATACAGCTGCCGGGTCACCTGGTAACGGCAGGTGCAGTGTATCATGCTCTGCAGCCAGGGGAACATCCTGCCACTGCTCACGCGGCTGCCCCATATCAACAGTGACTTCCCCATACTCACCAACATAAGCAGAGAGCAGGCCAGCCTTAGTCTGCAGCGTTGAATGACGCTTGCCATTCTCATGCCAGAGCAGACTGGCTACACATCGTGAAGCATTGCCGCAGGCCCCGGCCTCTGATCCGTCGGGGTTAAAGAAGCGCACCAGCACATCTGCCTCTCTGGTGAGAGACAAAGTCACCAGCTGGTCGCAGCCTATACCGCGCCTGCGATGAGCCAGAGCGGCGATACGAACCGGTGTCAGAGCCAGAGAATTTGCGCGTTCATCAAAAATGACAAAATCATTTCCCAGGCCATGCATCTTACGAAAGGAAGTCAACAGTGGGCGTCTCATAAGCCAGATTGCCTGTCAGAATTTTTCAAAAAATGGGTAAACTCAGCCTGCTTGTGCCAGAAATCTCTGATCTACACAAAACGCCCCGGCGCACCACGCTGAAGAACCTCTATACTATATCCGTCAGGATCTTTGAGAAAAAAGAAAGTACCAACGACCCGGCCCTTATTTTCCAGAGTTTTAACCGGAGTGACCGCAAAACCAGCCCGCGTCAGGCGGGCATGTTCTGCCTCTGTATCTTCGACTGAGACGGCCAGATGACCATACCCTTTACCCAAATCATAAGGTTCGGTCCGCCCATGATTCACTGTCAGCTCGAGCTCAAATGTCTGCTCGCCATTTGATAAATAAATCAGTGTGAAATCATCAAAAACAATTTTATCTGCAATTTTAAGACCCAGAGCCTCCTCATAAAAAGCAACAGAACGGGCCTCATCAAGCACTCGAATCATAGAATGAATCATCTGCGCCATCATCTTACTCCTTCATAACATGGCAGGTATGTCCGTGCCTGTAATTACACACACGGAACATAAAATTATATTTGAGACAATCTGTTCTTTACTCAAGAGCGCCTGAGATGCTTTACAGTTCTTAAATTTTTATTAATAAAGTTTATTCGTGTCAAACAATGATATTTTCTCGTTTTCTGCACCACACAAGCCCTTTCCTGCTCACCAGCACATTGCTGGCAACAGTTAGCATATCCTCTCTCATCACCAGCACCTCAGCACTTGCTGCAGCAGGGAACAGCGCTTCTCTCGATGCGCTTGAAAAGCAGATGGCACGCATCCAGGCCCAGCAGATGGAGCTGCAGAAAACGCTTATCAGCATGCAAAAACAAATTGCAGCTCAGCGCGCGGCCTTGTCTCCCAGAGGTCATAAAACCGCTACAAATCATACTATAACCGCCCGTTCAACTACACCTACTGCCAATGGATATGAATGGGCAGACAGTAATGAAGGGCCCTCCGGTAAGCCGCGCACGGCAACGGCTATGAACACCAGGCCACCACGTCACCTGCGTAATGGCGACACCTCAGAAGCGCAGCCCGTCTTTGACGATACGAATGCCAGGCCTGAAGTTGATGCCGTGATTGGTCACCGCGATGAAGATGTCATTGCCCATCTGGCAGACAACGCCGTTGGCCCCCACCCGCGTGAAACTGTTGGTGCTCAGGCTACTGGTGCCCTTGGTGACCATGGCGTGTTTCACATGGGGCCGGTTGCGATCATCCTCGGTGGCTTTCTTGATGCCTCAGCCGTATATGAAAACCGCCACATTCCAAGTGGTACGTTTAACTACTGGCAGGATATGCCTTACCCCAACGAGCCACGCTATCACACGAACAATTTCGATGGCAGCGCGCGATACAGCCGTATCTCTCTGATGGCGCGAGGCAATGTAAACTCCCACTCTACTATTTCGGGTTTTTATGAAATGGATTTTGGTGCCGGCGCGTCTACAACAGATGCCTATGAAAGTAACAGCTACGCTTTTCGTATGCGCCAGCTTTACCTGGCGTATGATAACAGCAAAACAAACTTCCATTTTCTGGCAGGCCAGGCGTGGAGCCTCCTGACACCCGGACGCGTTGGTATTACCCCCCGCCAGGAAAGTCTGCCTGAGACCATCGAATCCTCAATGCTGGCTGGTCAGACATGGACCAGACAGCTTCAGCTACGCTTCGTAAAAGATTTTTTTCAACATCGTCTCTGGCTGGGCCTCTCTCTTGAAAATCCGGCAACATTATATGACACAACCGGCTTTCAGAATAACAATGGTACGGTTACTCTCCCCAACGGCAGTGTGGCGACCATCAGCAGCAACGGCACAGGTCTGACAAACGATGCCCCGTTCTCTAACGAAATTGCTCCTGATGTCATCGCCAAGATAGCGTGGGATCCGTCATGGGGACATTATGAGGCAGAAGGCATCGTAAAATTTCCGCATAACCGGGTCTCATCCCTCGGGCAGGGGCACAATAATACGGTTGTTGCGGGCGGCGGCGGCGGTTCAATGATTCTGCCTCTCATCCCTCATACACTTGAGATGCGCATGGCAGGACTGGCAGGTGTGGGAATCGGTCGTTATGGCTCAGTTCTGCTTCCAGACGCGACACTCAGGGCAAATGGCAGCCCCGCCCCTCTTTTCTCTGCTCAGACAACCGCAGGTCTTATAGCACATCCTAATCCCCGTATTGATGTTTACGGTTATTTTGGGTATCAGGCAGCCGGCAGACGTTTTTCTAACTACAATGGCAGCCCGTATGGATACGGCAACCCTGCCTACTCAAACCTTGGGTGTGAAACAGAACTTTCAACCCTGGGCTGCACCGCCAACACCCGCAGCGTTATGGAAGGAACAATCGGCGCGTGGTATCGATTCCTGAAAGGGAAATACGGAACAGTTGAAACGGGCATTCAGCTTGCCTACTCCCGCCGACAGGCCTGGAAAGGTGTCGGAGGAGCGCCTGATACGAGTCTGAGTCAGATATTTATGGACTTTCGCTATCTTCCGTTCCAGTAACCACTATATGGCTTAGAAAAAACGTCTTCAGAAAAAAGTTCTCCTGTCAGAGTCTGGCTCGTCGTGCGGGGAATTTTTTGTTGCCACCCCATTCCTTGTTGCCTGGACTTAACGATTTATGCCTTTTAAAAATACCCCCGCTGCTCTCGCTAGTGCTCTTGCTGCTCGCGGTTATGAATCAGCAACACCTGTACAGACCGCTGTCATGGCTGAAGAAGCCGATGGCCGCGACCTGCTTGTTTCAGCCCGTACCGGCTCTGGCAAGACTGTTGCTTTTGGTATCGCCATGGCCCGCACTCTGCTTGATGAGACGGGTAAACTTCCACCACCAGGCGCACCGCTGGCTCTGGTTATTGCCCCCACCCGCGAGCTGGCCCAGCAGGTTGGTAAAGAGCTTGAGTGGCTGTATGGCCTGGCCGGTGCACGTATTGTCACCTGTGTTGGTGGTATGGAACCACGCAAAGAAGCCCGTGCACTTAATGCCGGCTGTCATATTGTTGTCGGTACACCTGGCCGCCTGTGTGACCATCTTGGCCGCAAGCAGCTTAATTTATCGAACCTGAAAGCCGTTGTGCTTGACGAAGCCGATGAGATGCTTGACCTCGGCTTTCGTGATGAGCTGGAAACCCTGCTCAAAGCCATGCCGGAAGATCGCCGTACGCTGCTGTTCTCAGCAACAATTGCGCGCGAGATTGCGTCTCTGGCTAAACGCTACCAGCGTGATGCCCTGCGCATCAACACTCAGACAGACAGCGCACCACACTCTGACATTTCATACCAGGTTCTTCTAGCAGACCAGGGCGATATGGCCGGCGCCATTGTTAACGTGCTGCGCCTGATTGAAGCCCCTTCAGCTATTGTATTCTGCCACACACGTGAAGCCGTTCGTCAGCTGCAGTCTATCCTGACAGAACGTGGCTTCTCTTCTGTCGCGATTTCAGGTGATCTCGGCCAGAACGAGCGTAGCCGCGCCATAGAAAGCCTGCGTAACGGCCAGGCTCGTGTCTGTGTTGCTACGGACGTTGCTGCACGTGGCATTGACATTCCTGAGCTGGGCCTGGTTATTCACGCCAGCCTGCCTTCCAACCCGGCTACACTGCTGCACCGCTCAGGCCGCACAGGCCGTGCCGGACGCAAGGGAACCTGTGTGCTTCTGGTGCCACCAGGTCGTCGTCGCCTGGCAGAACGCCTGATGGAAGCCGCAAAAATTGAAGCAGAATGGGGTGGTGCACCAACACCTGAAAAAATTGCCAGCGCTGACGCTGAACGTCTGCTTGCGGCCCCTGCCCTGAACGCTGAAGTTTCAGAAGCACCGGAAACTCAGGAACTTATCAGCAAACTGACAGAAAACCGCTCCGCTGAGCAGCTTGCTGCCGCCCTGATCGGGCTGTGGCGTGCCAGTCTGCCTAAAGCATCTAATGTGCGCGTTATCTCTCCTGGTTCGATCAAAAAAATGCCACGTGAAAGAACACGTGACGAAGGCCCGAGAGAACGCGGCCCACAGGAAGAAGGCAGCTGGTTCCGCCTGTCTGTCGGTCGTGAAGACCGTGCCGACCCCAAATGGCTGGTGCCAATGCTGTGTCGCCTGGGTAATATCAAAAAGCAGGATATTGGCGCGATCCGCATTCAGGGCGACCACACGCTGGTTGAAATTGCAAAGAGCAAAGCTGAAAGCTTTAAAGAGTGCGCTTCAGCAACTGACCCTGATGAAATCAGCATTGAGCCAGCCTCTGCTCCTGCTGGCGGCGGCCGCAAAAGCGGTGGCGGCGGTGGCTTCAGAAACAAACCAGCTGGTGGTGGTTTCAGAGGTAAACCATCAGGCGATGGATATCGTGGTAAAGCAGCGGGTGAAGGCGGCTTCAGAGGCAAGTCATCAGGCGATGGTGATGACCGACGTCCTGCTTACAAAGATAAGAAAAAAAGCGGCGGCTCTTTCAAAGGCTCTTCTGACAGAAAACGTAAAAAGAACTAAAAACACTTAATAAAAAAGGCCTCTTCCTTAGTCAGGAAGAGGCCTTTTTTACATCTACGACAGCTTAAAAAAGCTATCCGCACTCAAGCTATTATCGGATGCTGGGCAGCGTTGTTGCGTCTTTCCAGTCTGATTTTACACGCTCTTTCTGGCTTTTCAGGGCCTCTTTTGTGTCGTGACCTGCATTGTTCCAGCGGCTTTTTGCTGCCTCAGCCTGCGCCCTCTCCTCATCTGCTTTCGTTCTCAGCTGATCAGTCTGAGACTGGAAACGGTCACGTGCAGCCGTATTTGAATTTGTCAGTTTATTTTGTTCACTCTGAAGACGATTCTCTAAATTCTGCTTTGCAGCGCTGTCTGCATGCTCCAGCGTCTCTTTGTTCTGGTGTGCCGCGCTACGGGCGCTGTCCATACCGGCTTTAAGAGGGTTCTGAAACATCTGGGCGTGAGCACCAGGAGCTGCCATCAGTGCAGCAGCAAGAGGGAGAGCCATAAGAGACAGCTTATAATTAAAACGCATAAAGCATACCTTTCTTAATATTTTTTGTAGCTTATCAGGGGTCCTGGTAATGATACAAACATGTAATTTTGTCAAAAACGTGCAACCTTCTATCTATCTCAAAACATCTTTGCGATCAGACAGGATCTCTGCAATGCACGTACCTTATTTTGTAAAAAAAACAGGTTTTCCATCTCTTTTAACGTCATGCAGTATAGCAGCATTACTTTGTCTGTCTGCTTTTTCTGCACCTGTTCATGCCGAACAGGCTGAAGCCCCATCTAAAACGCAAGGCAGCACTGCAAAAGCAGATACCCCTGCTTTTGAGGGAAAAGCAGCGCTGCTACCTCAGGATGCTGTGACCCACCACACAGCGACCTTTAATGGGCACAAAATCAGCTATACAGCACGAGCCGGCACGCTGACACTGCGAGACAAAGACGGCCACCCTTCCGCACGTATTTTCTACGTTGCTTACACACAGGATGGTGCAGCACCTGAAAACCGACCTGTTTCATTCTTTTTTAACGGTGGCCCGGGCGCAGGCACGGCCTACCTGCATCTTGGTGCAGCAGGCCCCGAAATTCTTTCTTTTCCTGCAGGCAACCCGACTGATGGCGCTAACGCAAAGCTGGCAATAAACCCTGACAGCTGGCTGCCTTCTACTGATATGGTTTTTCTCGATGCACCGGGCACTGGCTGGTCTGTCCCGACAGATGAAAAAAAAGCAGCCAAAGAATTTTATGGTGTCAAACAGGATGCCAGAGCTTTTGCAAAAGCTATTCAGCTCTGGTCCAGCACCAGTAAACGACTGACATCTCCACGCTATCTGGTCGGTGAAAGCTATGGCGGCATTCGATCTATAGAAGTTGCTAACGCTCTGATGGAGCAGCAAAGCATTATTGTAAACGGGTTGATTATGATTTCACCCGCGCTCGACATGTCCCTGCTTGAAACCGGGATCAACCCACTCGCAACGGCTATGGCACTACCTACTTTTGAAGCTGCGAATCTGTCTCTTCATCATCAGTTACAGCCAGACACCACAGCCCGGCAGCTCAACAGTGCATATAGCTATGCTCTGGGGCCTTATCTGAATAAACTGGTTAACACACCACCTGCGGGCGATGCAGCGGATACATTTTACAATGAGATCGCACAACGCACAGGTATACCTGTTAATATTGTCAAAAAAGAACGCGGCGCACTTGAGGCCTCAGCGCATGATATCAGAAGCCGGGACGGACGACTTTACTCGCTCTATGACGCTACACTCTCAATTGCTGACCCTTACCCCGAAGGTGTAAGCGACAGTGACAGCCCTGAACCAACATTGTCGGGTTTTGGTCGCGCTTATGGTAGTGCTTTCGAGCAATATGCGGCCTCAGACCTGAAGTTTGCAACACCGATCACGTACAATCTGCTTGATCTTAACGTCAATGCTTCATGGGATTACAGAGCGGGTCAGGGTCTTCTCGCCCATCAGATCCCGGTTCTGCGGCAGTTGCTGGCCCTTAATCCCTCTATGCGGGTTTTTATTGCCAATGGCTATTTTGATCTGGCATGCCCGTTTGCAACATCACGCTGGGTAAAAGAGCATATTCCTGTCGGGCAGGACCGGATTAGCCTGCATCTCTATTCAGGTGGACACATGCTATACACACGCCCTGAAAGTCGTGCTGCACTGACACAGGATGTCAAAGCTTTTCTGTCTCACTCATAAGCAGAAAGCAGATAATAAAAAAGGCAGGAGAAACTCTCCTGCCTTTTCCGAAAGCAATAAGGTCTTCTGACCAATCAGCGTTTGCTGAACTGGAAAGAACGACGTGCTTTTGCACGACCGTATTTCTTACGTTCAACCTGACGGGAGTCACGTGTCAGGAAGCCTGCAGCTTTCAGGATGCTGCGCAGACCTGGCTCGTAATGCGTCAGGGCACGGCTGATACCGTGACGTACTGCACCAGCCTGACCTGAAAGACCGCCACCGGTAACGGTGCAGACAACGTCAAACTGGTTATAACGATCAGCAACAAGGAAAGGCTGTGTCAGCAGCATACGCAGAACCGGACGAGCGAAATATGTGCCAACCGGACGACCGTTTACTGTGATATCGCCTTTACCAGGCTTAATCCATACGCGGGCAACAGCGTCTTTACGACGGCCGGTTGCATATGAACGGCCCTGTGCATCGCGTTTTACTTCATAGACAGGAGCTTCAGCAGGAGCGGTTGTTACAACCCCTTTAAGATCAGCCAGCGTGCCTGTACGTTCCTGAGTTTCAGACATAATGCTCAGCCTTTCTGTCCGTTAACAACGTTTTTACGATTCAGAGCCGCAACATCGAGTGTCTGCGGGTTCTGACCGCCATGCGGATGCTCTGAACCAGCATAAACATGCAGGCTGCGCATCTGCTGACGCTGCAACGGACCACGGGAGATCATGCGCTCAACAGCCTTAACCACAACGTGGTCAGGGTTTTTGCCTTCAAGACGCTGCGCAATGGTGCGAGTCTTGATGCCACCAGGATAACCTGTGTGATAGTGAAAAAGCTTCTGGCCAGCTTTGTTACCGGTCAGAGCAACTTTTTCAGCATTGATCACAACGACATGGTCGCCACAATCAACATGTGGGGTGAACTGAGGTTTATGCTTACCGCGCAGACGGTTAGCAATGATGACAGCAAGACGACCAAGAGCGAGGCCTTCGGCGTCGATCAGGATCCAGTTTTTTGTCACCTCCGCAGGTTTTAGCGAGAGAGTGGTCTTCATCAGGGTACGATTCCGTTAAAATCTGAACTTATAAAGAGGGCCACCTTATGAGCGAACAGAGTTTTCGCGTCAAGTAGTTTGGTATTAATCGCTGTTATTTCAGTAATTTTTTTTAAAGGTAACATAATACCGCACTGAGACTTGCAGAGCCCCCCCGCAGTGGATTAAAGAGCATCGCTGAAATAGCTTAATTCTTGGTGAAAACAGGCAGGGTTTCCGGCTGGTGAAAAAAAATGTTCTCATTACTGTAGGTGTACTGACCGGTGTTGCCTGCCTGGGCTGGTTTGGCGTTACCCAGACAAAACACGCTATGCTTAAAAAGAGCATTGAAGAGTTCAGACAAAACCTCGGGCCGTCCACCTCTCTCTCTTATCATAAGGCGCGCCCTGGCCTTCTGGGTCGCAGTGTAAAATTCGACCAGCTTGTCATTCGCCATGGGCCTGAAACAATCACGGCGGACCTGGCTGAAATTTCTAAGCCTTCTGCTTCATCAGGTGATGTAAGCCATAAAATCAGTTCTATCTCTTTCCATAATTTCCGCCTGATCGATCCGGCTGGCAGCCTTAGTCTTGAGACGCTGCAACTTGAAGATGTCACTCTTCCTGCAGATGGCGATGACCGCAGGGGAATCCCCCGGCAGACTTTAGAAATTCATCATGCACAGGCTCATAAACTGCAGGGCTTTATAAGCAGTCTGCAGTCTGACCTGTCGGCTGATACGGTTGAGCTTGAGAACTACGGTGACGACATCCCCTCTCGCCTGGAAAGCCAGAACTTCAGGCTTTCAACTGATGTCGCACCTCAGCGTCACATTAAAGCAGACCTGATTATGATCGACGGGGTCGACCTGTTCGGCCTTTATAACAGTCTGGCTACAGGCACACCGCTGGCATCGCGCAATGGCACACGCGACATTCAGGTACAACGCCTCAGTCTGTCAGGCGACACGCCGCTTATGCAGGTCGGCACGCTCCGCTCACGCTCAGTACGCTCTGATACCAGCGAGCAGGAAGTTTCAAGCCTTAACAAGCTGGAACTCTGGCCGGATGTCCCCAACCTGTCTGTTCTCCCCTCTATGGGATACAAGCTTTTTGAGGGAAATCTGTTACTCAGCGACACCCGTGATTTTACAAAAAACACATTTAAAATTAATGAGTTTCATATAGATGGCCATAAAATGGGCCGTCTCGATATCACAGGCACATTCGGGCAGACCAATGCGACCACACTACTCAGCGTAGGGGCCGCTGATATGCCTGTACACAATATTGTTCTGACCTATAAGGATGATGGTCTGGTTGAGCGTGCTCTTACGGCCAGCGCCAAAGCGCATAACACAACGCCCCTCGAACTGCTGACCGGGCTACAGGCAAAGTTTGCGCCAAATGGCGCAACTCCCTCCGACTTCTTTGCGTCCTTAACGACTTATTTCATGCACCCCGACAAAGGGCCGCTTGTTATTAATATCAAACCGGCCCGCCCTCTGCCACTTATGGCACTTATTGCCGGTGTCAGTATGATGTCAGCGAATCCGCAACTGGTCAGTCAGATAGGTATATCAGTACAGGCCCCTTAATTTTTCAGGCGCCACGACTCAAAAAAAACGCCCCGTAAAATTTATTACGGGGCGTTTTTTTATGCTCAGAATATTTCAGTTGATATCAGCTGCGCTTTGCAGCCTTACCACCACGAGGACGAACCGCAGGCAGCATATCGCCTGTCACGGCATAATAAACACGCTCAGCGATATTCGTTGCATGGTCGCCAATACGCTCAAGATTTTTAGCCACAAATAAAAGATGAATACATGGGCCAATCTTACGCGGGTCTTCCATCATATACGTCACGAGCTCACGAAACATCGCCGTATAAAGCTCGTCAATAACAGCATCTGAATTCCAGACCTCCATTGCTCTGGCGCTGTCGTCAGAGGTCATAGCCTCAATCGTATTGTGCAGATTTTCCTGTACAAGACGAGCCATACTCCGCAATGCACTGAAAGATAATGCGCCATCCAGCGGCTCTACTTTTAACGCCCGGCGAGCAATAGATGAGGCATAATCCCCGATACGCTCAAGGTCACCGGTAATTTTAAGAACTGCGATAATCTGACGCAGATCAACCGCCATAGGTGCCCTCAGGGCCAGAATACGAATCGCCAGAGATTCAGCCTCGCGCTCAAGCGCATCAACCTCTGCATCGAGTTCAGGCGGCTCGAGAGCTGCGTCCTCATTCTGATCTACTACAGCGGCAATGGCCTGAGCTGTCTGGCGTTCAACCAGCCCGCCCATACGCGCCACCATCCCCCGCAAACGGTCAAGCTCCTGATCATACCGCGTTACGGTATGCCCAACGTCTGTTGTCATAACCCTGCTTCCCTCAGTTAGCCAAAGCGACCGGTAATATAATCCTGTGTGCGGCGTTCCCGCGGCGTGGTAAACATACGGTCCGTATTATCAATCTCGACCAGATCGCCCAGATAAAAGAACGCCACCTGGTCAGCACAGCGTGCAGCCTGCTGCATGTTGTGTGTTACCATAATAATGGTAAATTCAGCCTTCAGCTCGTCAAGCAGCTCTTCAATACGCGCGGTTGAAACCGGATCAAGCGCACTGGTTGGCTCATCGAGCAAAATCACCTCAGGATGTGTGGCAATAGTACGGGCAATACATAAACGTTGCTGCTGCCCGCCTGACATGGCTGTGGCATTAGATTTAAGGCGGTCCTTCACCTCTGACCACAAGGCGACACGACGCAGAGCATCTTCAACCCGGCCATCCATCTCAGAAGAGCTGACCCGCTCATGCAGTCGGATGCCAAAAGCAATATTATCATAAATCGACATTGGAAAAGGGGTCGGTTTCTGAAACACCATGCCAATGCGCGAGCGTAAAAGATTAAGATCAACACCCGGGGCAAGGATATTCTGGCCATCAAATATGACCTCACCCGTCGCTTTCTGGCCGGGATAGAGGTCATACATCCGGTTTAACACACGCAGCAATGTTGATTTACCGCACCCTGACGGCCCGATCATGCCTGTGACACTCCGCAGGGGGAAGTCCAGAGAAATATTATGAAGTGCGTGCGTTTTGCCGTAATAAAAGTCCAGATTTTTGACCTGAAGAGCAAGTTCAGGCGCGGTAGCCGTCTTTGCACCCTCTGATAAGGTACTGTTCACACCGTGCTCGCTCATGCTTTGCCCCCGCGGATCCCGATCCGCACCACAATATTAATAATCAACACACCAAATGTCACAAGCAGGGCACCTGTCCAGGCCTGCTGTACCCAATCCTGATAAGCAGACCCTGCATACTGATAAATTGCCAGGGGCAGGCTCGACATCTCACGCCCCATATTAAACGACAACTCTGAATTCCCTAATGACGTAAACAGCAATGGTGCAGTCTCACCTGCAACACGCGCAACTGCGAGCAGAACGCCGGTCATGATACCACCCCGTGCAGCCCTGATGCAGATAAAGCAGGTCACACGCCACTTTGGCGCACCAAGGGCAATGCCCGCCTCACGCATGGAAAGAGGAACCAGCCTGAGCATATCTTCTGTTGTGCGCACCATAATAGGCATAGCAAGGACAGCCAGCGCCACTGCGCCTGCAAAACCTGAAAAATGACCAAACGGGGCAACCAGAATCATATAAATAAACAGGCCGATCAGAATAGACGGCGCTGAAAGCAACATATCCGAAACAAATCTCACACTATCAGCCAGTTTGCTGTGGCTGCCATATTCAGCAAGATAAATACCGGTAAATATACCCATCGGCGCGCCCAGCAGGACAGCAAGCCCTGTTTGCATAAGGCTGCCAACAATCGCATTAGCAAGGCCACCATTCTGCCCCGGCGCTTTCATGGATTTTGTAAAAATCGACAAATGAAGCCCAGGCAGGCCTTTCTCTAACAGGGTCCATAAAATAGAGCCCAGCACGAAAACAACGAGTATTGTTGCACACCACGAAAACAACGTAGCCAGACGGTCAGCCATTCTGCGGCGGGCAGCGCGAAAGCTATCCGGCGTTCTGCGTGCAGTCATGAGCGTTTTCCTGTGCTGTTCTGCCCGCGAGCCAGCAACATGCGCGAGCACCATAAGGTCACGAATGAAATCGCCATAAGAATAGCTCCCAGAGCCATAAGAGAAGCCAGCTTAAGACTGCCGGCCGGACTTTCAGGAAATTCGAGAGCAATCAGCGATGCAATAGTATTTGCCGGTGCAAATATCGACCAGCCAATATGGTTACTGTCACCAATGACAAAGGTTACAGCCATAGTTTCACCCATAGCCCGCCCCATGCCCAGAACAATACCGCCGACAACACCCTGACGAGACCAGGGCAGGACAACCCGACGCATCACTTCCCAGCGGGTAGCACCAAGGCCATAGGCACTCTCACGCAGAACAGAAGGAATCGAAGCAAAAACATCACGCATAACAGCCGTAATCGAAGGCATAATCATAATGGCCAGAATAACCGCTGCCGTGAACAGACCCGTACCAAATGGCGGCCCTGAAATGAGTACTGACACAACCGGCACGTGACCAAAAAGAGCTTTGGCTGCAGGCTGCACATAATGGGCAACCAGTGGTACCAGAACAAAAAAGCCCCACATGCCAAAAATAATTGATGGAACAGCCGCAAGCAGCTGAACGGCCATACCAATCACAGATGAAGCCGCTGGCGGAGCCAGCGTTGTCAGCCAGAATGCCGTACCAAACGATAAGGGGACAGCAATAAGCAACGCCAGAACACTACTGGCAATAGTACCAAAAACAGGCGCAGCAGCACCAAAATGCTGCGTGACCGGATTCCAGACCTTAGAGATCAGAAACCCGGGACCAAACTGCCCGAATGCCGGCATACCACCGACCACCATAACGACAATAACAGCCCCGAGAATGAGCAGAACACCCACACCGGCTGACAGAACAAGCCCTCTGAAAAAGGGATCTCCCGTCAGGGTTTTAGGGCGACCAGGCTTCAGCACGGCTGACTGAACCGGCTGCTGGGTGGAAACGTCCATCTATGCTCCGTATCACACTCTCACTGACAGAATATGTTCAAGAAATACTGAACAGCCCGCCCTGCTGCAACCGAATGACAGCACGGCTCTCGCAGAAAAGAGAATTTGTCATAAAACTGTAGTAAATCAATCATCATCAAAAAAGAGAGATAGCACCTGACAGCCAGGGGTTTCTACCGTAGATTACCGCCGCGCGCGTGATCGCACGCACAGCCTGCTTTCCCGCAACACTGCAGGTTCCGTCATAACCACTGATCAGACCAGAAAGATTAATAATGGCCGGCTACCGCTCCCGCACCACTACTCATGGACGCAATATGGCAGGTGCACGCAGCCTGTGGCGCGCAACCGGAATGAAAGACAGCGATTTTGGCAAACCCATTATTGCCGTCGCCAACTCCTTTACTCAGTTTGTACCGGGCCATGTTCACCTCAAAGATTTGGGACAGCTGGTCTGTGGTGCTATTGAAAAAGCCGGCGGTATTGGCCGTGAATTCAACACGATAGCTGTTGATGACGGCATTGCCATGGGTCATGGTGGCATGCTGTACAGCCTGCCTTCACGCGAGCTGATTGCCGACGCCGTTGAATATATGGTCAACGCCCACTGCGCTGATGCCCTGGTCTGCATCAGCAACTGTGACAAAATCACTCCCGGTATGCTGATGGCTGCCATGCGACTGAATATTCCGGTTATTTTTGTCTCGGGCGGACCGATGGAAGCCGGGAAAGTCACGATTGACGACATTGAACAGCGCGCCGACCTGGTGACCTCTATGGTTGCCGCCGCCAACCCAAATGTCAGCGACGCCGATTCGGAAACAATCGAACGTTCAGCCTGCCCGACATGCGGGTCATGCTCTGGTATGTTCACCGCGAACTCGATGAACTGCCTGACCGAAGCTCTGGGCCTCTCACTCCCTGGTAACGGCAGCCTTGTAGCAACACATGCTGCCCGCCGTGATCTGTTTATTGAAGCAGGCACCCGCATTGTCGAACTGGCACGCCGCTTTTATGAGCAGAACGACCAGAGTGTTCTGCCCCGCAATATTGCTTCGGTTGAAGCTTTTGAAAATGCCATGTCAGTTGATATTGCCATGGGTGGTTCAACCAACACTGTCCTGCATCTGCTGGCAGCCGCACATGAAGGGGAAATTCCCTTCACCATGAAAGATATTGATCGTCTTTCACGCCGCGTACCTAACCTGTGCAAGGTCTCACCATCCCGTTCTGACATTCATATGGAAGATGTTCATCGTGCCGGCGGTATTCCTGCCATTATGGGTGAGCTGAACCGCATGGAACTGCTGCATAACACTGTACAGATGGTGCATGCCTCATCTCTGACCGAAGCTCTGGATCGCTGGGACATTCGATCAGAAGATGGCGAGAGCAAACAGAAAGCACGCACCTTCTTCCGTGCCGCACCTGGTGGTGTACGCACGACAGAGGCTTTCTCGCAGTCTGCACTGTATAAAACACCTGATACAGATAAAGTCAGCGGTGCTATTCGCGATGCAGAGCATGCCTATAGCAAAGATGGTGGTCTGGCCGTGCTGTATGGCAACCTTGCTGCAGAAGGTGCAATTGTCAAAACGGCAGGTGTGGCAGCAGGGCTGGAAACATTCTCAGGACCGGCACGCATTTTCGAAAGTCAGGATGATGCTGTTACAGCCATCCTCAAAGATCAGATCAAAGCTGGCGACGTAGTGCTGATTCGCTATGAAGGCCCAAAAGGTGGTCCTGGCATGCAGGAAATGCTCTACCCTACCAGCTATCTCAAATCAAAAGGTCTGGCTGAAAAATGTGCTCTGATTACTGACGGGCGTTTCTCTGGTGGCAGCTCCGGTCTGTCCATTGGCCATATTTCGCCCGAAGCTGGTGAAGGTGGCGTAATCGGCCTTGTTGAAGAAGGCGATATCATCGACATCGACATTCCGGCACGTCGTCTGTCTGTTGCTGTAACAGAAGATATTTTACAAAAACGCCGCGAACAGATGGAAGCCAGAGGGAATGAAGCATGGCAGCCAAAGCGTGAGCGCGTGGTTTCAACGGCTCTTAAAGCCTATGCCGCTCTGACAACCAGTGCTGCCCGGGGTGCTGTGAGAGATCTTTCACAGCTGACCCGCCGCACAGGGCGCTGATTTCTCACTTATCTCTCTGGTGCCTCTGACACCAGAGAGATAGTCTCAGCTCTTACTACCGCGCAAAACCCACAAAATTAAAAATGGCAGAAAATAATACCCTGCCAGAACTACAAGAAGAATACGCAGGATAAGGTCAAGCTGTGTATTCAGCATGAAGCGACATGCCATTTCGACAAGACCAAGCATAGCCGCAACACAGAAAAAACCTATAATATTAGCCAGAAAAGACCGTCCTCCGTTCATATCATCCAGTATTTGCACAACCCGCGCGCCTGATAGTTTTTTCCCTGCCATTTCTCACTCCTGTCAGCCGTCACTTACATGACATATGATGTAAGTCTTATCGTATTTTACACAAACAAAAAGAGCGCCCGTAAAGGCGCTCTCTTCATGCAATATATTTTACAATATTGCTTATTTTGCAGCTGGTGCAGATGCAGCAGGAGCGGCGACAACCGGAGCCGTCGGCACTGTTACCTGACCTTTAATCACATAAGAAATTGATTCCATGCGGGTGATATCGACAACATCACCAACCTTCAGTGTTTTCAGGAAGTCCTGCATGGCTTTTGTACGTAAAACAGCAATATGGCTGTCGCCATCATCTGTCACGAAAGAAACAGTGTGTGTAGCAACATCTACAGAAGTAATTTTTGCCCGCTCTCTGCGAAAGGACGCAATAACACCACGTGGATGACCTTTTACATAACCACGAGCAACCTGAACCGTTGATTCAGGCAGCGGGCTGCCAGGTTGTGCCAGCTCTGCACCAAGAGTTTCAACAAATGAAATGCTCAGTTTATCACCAGCAGCAAGATGCGGCAGGTCACGAACTGAAGAACCATACTCAATCGTTACCAGATTACCTCTGGCATCACGCAGCAGCAACTCACGGGTGCTGGTATCAATCGTTTCAACAATCGCTGTTGTTGTCTGGTGCTTAAGCAGAACTGAAGCCTGCGCATGCGCCTGAGGAGACAAGCCTGTGGCCACCTCTCCGCCCATAATAAAAGCACATACCGTCATGACGCCGGCAGCCAGAGAAGCAAGACGAGACACTGAAGACCGCAAAGTCTTTCTCCTTATTTAAAATCCGTCCGAACGCCACACTGCTTCAGACGTTACTGAGAAAATCTTACGCCAAACATTACCCTGCGTAACGTAAAATTTTTACTCATCCTTTTTACAGCACTGTAACTCTGTCGTCTGGCATTAAAAATAACCAGATGACGAAGCATGCCAGCCTGTTTTTATTCCTCAATCACTTTTTCCAGTGTGTCGATCACCTGCTTACCGGTAATCAGACGTGAGCATTCAAACTGCCGGGGCGTGTTTTCATGCCGTGGGCACCACATGAAGTTATGATGATCAAAACGCACACGCGGATCATTCCAGCATGAATTACAGGTATGCCAGTTAATCACACGATAAGGGGTCTCGAATTCATTAGTAGGATGTGTGAAACCGGATATCATAACGACTTTAGTGCCAGCACCCCAGGCAAGCCAGGCAAGCCCTGAGCTCACACCAATAAACGCCTCAGCATGCTGCAACCAGCGGATACGCTCCGTCAGCGGGCGATCTCCGGTCTGGTCCTCTGAGCCATAAGGGATGTGGTTCCAGACAACACCGGTACCGTGAATAGGCTTCTGATCGATACAGATAACCCGGTAACCTTTTTCTTTGAGAAAGGTTACAACCTCTCGCCATCCCCCTGGGTTATTCCAGTATTTACACTGCGTACTGGCCTGCACAGCAATACATACATATTTCTCTTTTATAGGCCGGCCTTCTTTGCTCAGTAAAAGACGAGGAGGTTCTTCTTTTGGAGAAACTCCCAGAATATAACCAGCGGTACGGTGCAACCCGACAAAGCGGAAATCTGTCGGCTGCTGAACATTCTCTGCATCATCAAAGAACAGGCCAAGGCAATATGTCGCATAAGCCTTTTCACAGACCTTCTCTTTTTCTGCCTCTTCCGAAGTCAGCAAGCGGATATTGGGATAATCATTCATCAGAGCTGGCTTAATGAGCCCTGACAACAGACAGGTCACCCGGGCACCACGCTCCTCAGCAAAGCGTACGACATAGGGAAACCACGCAAGCGTATCACCAAGCGTGCCAACCGGAAGCTGAATAACAACCTCTTTATTGCGGCAGTCCAGCTCATGGGTGAAAATAATTTTCTCTGTACCATCAGCCTGAACATCGGTGATCTCAATACCAAAACGCACATAATAGCGTTTTGATGAGGCAACCATGGCACCTGTATTTTCATTAAAGAAAAGAATATTACCGGTATCAAGGTCACGCAGCACAATCCGCCACTTGCCTTCACTACGATTAGGCAGCTGAATGCGCGCACCCATATTAAAGTCATAACGAATGCCATGACCACAACTCTGTGTGGGCGACTGTGGTGCCGGCAGATAAGCGGGCTTTGCCTTAGAAGGTTCTTTTCCTTCTTCTTTTTCAGCTTTTGTATCGGCTGTCTGACCAAGAGGTGCAGCAGCCGCTGAAGCCGCCATAGCAGCAACAGGAGAAACAGGCTGCGGCTCTGATGCTGAAGATACGACCGGAGCAGATAATGGAGAAGAAAGCGGAGTCGATGCGGAAGAAGGAACCGAAGGTGTTGCTGTCACTGGTGACTGCACAAATTTTGCAACAGCAGCTGAAACCTTGGCAAACTCAGCCGCAGCCGCGACATCAGATGCATGATGCAAAGAAGACATAGAGTTCTTCTCTTCACTTGGACTCAACGCAAGCTCCTCTTCATTCTCAAATAAATGACCCGCCGGAAGGTCCAGGCGGGCCTTAATATAAAAATACTACTCAATTCACAGTTAAGCAGCGGCCGCGTAATAGCCTTCGCGCGGCCAGAAGTTTTTTATTTTAGTTGCTGCACTTCTTTTTGCGCCAGAAATATGCAGCGGTGGCAACGAGACCAATAAAAAATACACCATAAAAACAAGGAGATTTGCAACGCTTTGCAGGACATTTAGTCATCAGGGGCTTCCTTTATACTTGAGTGACCATATTGCTCTGAACGGACAGCTGAGCATCCCCTGAGCAGGTATGCGCCATGCCTGAAGTATCATCACATTATAGTCGTTAACATTATATGTCATTCTTTAAAAAAAAAACAATTTATTACCAGAATATTCATACAGAAAGATCATCTCCGCCAAGCTGATGAATCAATGTAATCAGATCTTTACGTAAAATAGCCAGCACAAAACGCACAACCTCATCCGGATGGTCGCTTTCAGCAGGAAGTGCGGCAATGATCTCAGCCGCGATATCCGGCTTCGTGGCCTTACGACTCACGGCTTCAGCTTCACAGCGCGCAATAATCCAGTCAAAACTGGCCATAGTCTGCGGCTTTAAAATATCACCGGCCTGGCGGAGAATAATAGCCCTGGCGACAACAATCGTGTCCATCTGCAACTGCCGCAGTGCCGTTGGCAAAGACGCCAGCATCGGATCACGCTCCTCAAGAGGAACCCACCGTTCACGGCGAGCTTCTTCAACAGCAGTCTGTACTTTTCTTAAAACGGCAGCACAGTCATCATTCAGATCCTGAAACTCCGACCACGCAAGGTCATGTCTTTTGGCATGGCTCAGAATACCCACAATTTTTCGGACGGTCTCAGCCGCATTACGAAATGCATCACGACGAGCCTGCTCATGCAACACCATGTAAGACACGAACATAGACACACTGACACCGAATAGAATGGCCAGAACACGCTCAACCGGCCTGAGGTACGGGTCACCTTCGATCGGGAAAAGCGTTGCGATCATTAACGTAACGACCGCCATGCGTGTGTTTGGACGCCAGGAGGCCAGAATGGCCAAAGGCACAAACGTAATACTAAAACTCAGCCATAGCGGCCAGTGCAGCAACATCAGTGTAATCGGCACCACACTGGCACAGGCGCCTATAAGCGTGCCAACAAGCTGATACCGGCCGGAAGACATGGTTTCTGTGATACTGCTTTGTGTCACAATCACCGATGTAATCAGGGCCCAGGCGGGCTCCTGCAAATGCGTAACCTGAGTAACAAGGCAACACAGGGCCACTGACACAATAAGACGAATGGCCTGCCGCAAGGTCTGGCTTCTTAACCAGTAAGACGGGTAACAAGAAGACGGTATCTGCAAAACAACTCACTCTTTACTGACTGTTTTCAGTGCGTATCAGCACTGGTCAGGGTGAAAGGAATATAACGCGCACCATCATTATCGTGCACAAGCAGGAGGACTGACTTCTTTTTCGCTTTCTGAGCATCCTCAATCCGGGTTTTTAATTCAGCAGGGGTATTCACTTCGGCCTGCTGCACCATAGTAATAACATCACCTTCTCTCAGCCCCCGATCAGACGCCAGACCATCCTCCTTCACTGAGGTGACAACCACGCCCCTCTGGGTAGCAGAAACAGAGTATTTCTGCCGCGCTGCCTCATCGAGCTGTCCGACTGTAAAGCCAAGAGCTGACAGACTGACTTCTTTCGAGTTTTTTGTCTCAGGCGCTTTTTTTGTCTCAGGTTTGTCAGCGGCTACATCAGGCAATGCTGCAATCGTAACAGGCACATCAATAACCTTGCCATGACGCCAGACACCAAGATGCGCGACCGTACCTGCGGGAATATCAGCTGAAAGACGCGGTAATGCCTTGCCTTCAATAGGATGGCCATTGAGCGACTGAATAACATCACCCATTTGCAGTTTTGCTTTTGCTGCAGGACCATTTTTTTCAATACCAGCCACCAGTGCACCACGTGCCGGCGTCAGATTCAGGCCATCTGCGATATCCTGCGTCACATTCTGGATGCGTACACCAAGCCAGCCACGCGACACTTTGCCGTTTTTACGCAGCTGCCCGATAATACCTCTGGCTTCACTTGACGGAATAGCAAACCCAATACCAACAGACCCGCCGGAAAGCGAATAAATGGCTGTGTTAATGCCAATAACATTACCATCCATATCAAACAGAGGTCCGCCGGAATTCCCCCTGTTAATTGGCGCATCAGTCTGAATAAAATTGTCATAGGGGCCCTGATCGATATTGCGGCCACGTGATGAAATAATGCCGGCCGTCACCGTGCCGGAAAGGCCAAACGGATTACCAATGGCAAGCACCCAGTCACCCACCCGACGCTTTTCACTGTCCCCAAACTGTACGAAAGGTAAAGGCTGCTTACTTTCAACCTTCAGCAACGCAAGATCAGTGCGATCATCATGACCAATCTGCCTGGCCTGCAGCACCGTGTTATCCTGCAGCGTAACCGTGATTTTATCAGCATGACTAATAACGTGATTGTTGGTTACAATATAACCGGCCGGGTCAATGATAAAACCTGAGCCCAGAGCCTGCATCCGCCGCGGCGGTGAATCGGGGCTGGTGTTACGGTTCATAAAGTCATGAAAAAATTTCTCAAACGGAGAACCATGTGGAAAGTCTGGCATCTGTGATGACTGATCATCATCACCCTCGTCATCATCACCCTCTCCTTTTTTCACGGTCTGAGATGTAGAAACATTCACTACAGCAGGCAAAAGGCGGTCAGCGAGGTCAGCAAAACTGTCTGGCACCATATGCACTTTGCCAGCTCCGGCAGGTGCTGCGACTGGCACGGCTGCATCTGCACTCCAGGCAGAAGACATGCCTGCTGTACCGGCCAGCAACAAACACGACAGTGAACTCACAGACAAAAGGCGAACTGACAAACGCATAAAAATTACCACTCTCATCATTTCTGGCTTCAGACACTATGCCTGCTTATCACACGATCAGCCTGATACGTCAGCCTGCAGCTGCCAGAGCCTGCGACTGCTGCCGTTTTCGCCGGGCGTCCAGCCAGCCGGCCAGCGCAAACAATACACCCAGAACAACCACATTCACGACAATCTGCAATATCCAGCCATCACCAAAGCTCGTAAAAACCAGACGCGCATAAAGATCGAGAATGGTGCCGACAACGAAAACATCCAGTGAATAGCGCCCAACTCTGGCCAGAATTTGTCCGACACGTGTATCTGACGCCCATACACGCGCAACAGATGATGACTGCATCAGATAAAAAATAGCCAGCACATCGAAAAGACGCAGCGGTGACAGCCAGCTCTTGGCGGGAGACACTAAGTCACCCAGCGGGCGCAGATCAGGCAACGACCACTGAGCCCATGGAAAAGCCTGAAAAGCTGAAAAAATAAGGTAAGCAATACAACAGAAGGACAGAACCGGAATGCGGGGAAAATCTGTCCCCCTCCGCTCTGTTTCAGCAGAAGCTGTTACCCCAAGAGCAAACAAAAACTGCCAGGCCAGCGGGTTAAAATACCAGCCGTCAGGGTCAAGCCAGTTTGGAAAATTAACATCCGGGTCAAGATTAATTAAAAACCACAGCGCTCCGGCAACAAGCAGTGCCAGATAGCGCTGTAAGCGCATCAGCAGAAAATAAAGAGGGAAGCCTGCCAGAAAAACAATATAAAGAGGCAGGATATTAAGGTTACTGGGCAGGGCATCAAGCGTCATCGCCCGCCAGATCCAGCCTATGCCATGTGCCAGCTCAGGCTCAAGAAAATCAACCGGCACGGGGGTAAAATGACGCCATACCCTGATACTGGCTACTGAGACAAACACCATGATAGCCTGAGCGATATAGAGCTGTACGCACCGCCGGAAAATCCGTTTCAGGCACCCGGCCACCCCATATTTCTTAAAGCCCCGGCCATAAGCCAGCCATGAAGCATAACCCGCCAGCAGTACAAAGACCTCGGCGGCATCAGCAAAACCAACATTACGCATTGTAAAACGATTCAACAGACTTTGCGGAATATGATCCACAAACATCATCAGCAATGCAGCCCCGCGCATAGCATCAATACGATGGTCTCGCCCCTGACCATTTTTTACAGGTGCCACCTGAACAGGCGTAATGGCCGATGCCTCATGCTGAGCTACCATAAACGCAAACAGAACCTCTGCATATCAAGATGAAGGGCTGCCTCTGATAAGATACAGCCTGACCGGAAGACGAAACTATCCTGACGCATTATGTCATTCAGAGCAAATTCGGGTATAGTCCCGTTTTTCTTACAAGGCCTCTGTTACCGCCACCCGCACACGGTTACATGTCTTTTTTATAGCGAATCAGGACACTGACTGTGACAAAGCCCCTCTTCCATTCCGATGATATCGCAAAGATTCTTGACTCGGTACAAGATACAGGCACTGGCCACTCGCTGCTCTCGCTCAGCAAACTTGAAGGTTACACAACAGATGGCGGCAAGCTCTCTGTCGCTCTGGCTGTCGGCCGCGAAAAAGCCGGTGCTCTCGCCCCCTTATGTGACAAAGCTGCTGAGTTACTTAAAGCACTTCCTGGCGTGAGAGACGCTGCTATTATTCTGACAGCACACCGCCCGGCTGCCCCTGCGTCACCCCCGGCACCAAAAGGACACAGGCCTTTTGGCGGAAAAGCACCTGCACCAGATGCCCCTGTGCTGCCCGACGTTAAAGCTATTATCGCCGTTGCCTCAGCCAAAGGGGGAGTTGGTAAGTCAACAACAGCCACCAACCTTGCCGTAGCCCTGGCACAGCAGGGGCTGCGCACAGGCCTGCTTGATGCTGACATTCATGGCCCCTCTCAGCACCGTATGCTCGGTGTCAACAGCAAGCCGGAAGTTATAAACGGCCGCCTTCAGCCCGTTAATGCCTGGGGCATTAAGTCTGTGTCTATTGGTATGCTGGTGCAGGAGCAGCAGGCTATGATCTGGCGCGGCCCTATGGTCATGGGTGCGATTAACCAGTTTCTGACAGATGTTGACTGGGGTGAGCTGGATATTCTGGTTATCGACATGCCTCCGGGCACGGGCGATGCTCAGCTTTCACTGATGCAGAAAATAAAGCTGGCTGGCGCAGTTATTGTCTCTACCCCGCAGGATATCGCACTGATTGATGCCCGTCGTGGTGTAAGCATGTTTAAAAAGATGGAAGTGCCCGTGCTGGGCGTTATCGAAAACATGTCATATTTCTGCTGCCCTAACTGTGGACATAACACAGAGCTGTTCGGTCATAGCGGAGCCAGAAAAGAAGCTGAGGCGATGCAGGTGCCGTTCCTTGGTGAAGTACCGCTGCTTCTTGATATCCGCACAAGCGCTGATAATGGTATGCCTGTTGTCGCCAGTGCACCTGACAGTGATGCCGCCCGCGCATTTTATCAGATCGCCCAGGCAACCACACAGGCCCTCAAAAAGAATTCGGCGCTCTGATTTTATAAGACTTCGGTGCATGGCAGGAAAAATAAGAGAATATTTCGATACTGTATTATTATCCTGCCTGCATTATCATTTAACACGATCCAATAGTGTTTTTTTATATTGGACACTATGTGCACTTATTTTATATTAAACTATGAATTTTGTGTTATAATACCGCCATCATCCCAATGTAAATTAAAGTGCATCCTTCATGTCGCTCCCTCCTCTCTCCCGGCGCTCTGTGCTTGCCATGATAAGCACAGCACCTCTGACTGTTAATTTTGCTCATGCTGAAGCACAAAAAGTCATCCGTGTCGGCATTATGGCGGGTGAAGATGAAGACGTCTGGCGTGTTGCTGCAGAAAATGCTGCCAAAGCGGGCCTGTTACTGAAAATTATCCCTTTTTCAGATTATAACGCACCTAACGAAGCACTTCAGCAGCACGAGCTGGATGCTAATGCGTTCCAGCATGGTCCCTTTCTCGAAGCACAGAAAAAAGCAAGAAATTATACAATCGTACCCGTAGGTAATACGTATTTTGCACCGATCAGCCTGTATTCAACACGCTGGAAATCTCCTTCTGAATTACCTCAGAATGCTAAAATTGGCGTACCAAACGACCCAAGCAACGAAGGCCGGGCGCTACACCTGCTCCAGTCCCTTGGTGTCATAAAACTGTCTGATAATGCCGGGCTTACCCCTACCGCGCTCGATATTGCTGACAACCCCAGAAACATTACGATCCAGGAGCTGGATGCAGGCATGGTCGGGCGGGCTTTGCCTGACCTTGATGCCGCCGTCGTCAACACTGACTGGGCCCTTAAAGCCGGCATTGATGTTAAAAAAGACAGCATTGGCAATGAAGGATTAAAAGATAATCCTTATATTAATTTTATTGCTGTGAACGAAGCTGATAAAAATGCCCCCTGGGTTGCAACGCTGGTCAAATCCTACCAGCAGCCCAATGTGCATAAAGCTCTGACTGATGTGTATCACGGGGCCATCGTGCCAGGCTGGTCATGACACTACTTGCCGTTGAAAATATCAGTCGTAGTTTTGGGTCTCATACGGCACTGCACAACATAAGCTTTAACGTTGAACAGGGCGACAGCTTTGGCATTATCGGCCGCTCAGGAGCTGGCAAATCAACGCTGCTGCGCTGCCTGAACGGTCTTGAAAAACCAGATAGCGGGCGCATTCTGTTTTGTGGTGAAGATCTCGCAGCCTTACCTGAAAAACGCCTTGTCCCCCTGCGCCGCAAAATTGGTGTCGTATTTCAGCATTTCAATCTGCTTTCATCACGCACAGCAGCGGCTAATGTTGCGCTGCCGCTTGAAATAGCTGGCATTGCAAAAGCACAGAGACAAAAACGCGTTAATGAACTACTCGATCTGGTAGGTCTGGCTGACCATGGCCATAAATACCCCGCCTTTCTCTCAGGTGGTCAAAAACAACGTATCGGTATAGCGCGAGCTTTAGCCGCTAACCCTGTATTGCTGCTGTGCGACGAGGCAACCTCAGCTCTTGACCCTGAAACCACTGACTCTGTTCTGGCCCTGCTGTCTGACATTAATCGTAAGCTCAGGCTTACTCTGCTTTTTATCACGCATGAAATGGATGTCGTGCACAAGCTCGGTCATCATGTTCTGGTGCTGAAAGATGGCCATATTGCCGCACGCGGCACGCCGGCAGAAATTCTGCAAAACTCAGAAAATTCCACTATGCCATTACCTGATAATCTGAGCACAGAGGCGCAAAACGGGTCACAGGCGATCGTCAGACTCACGCTCGACCTGAAAGAGCACCCGCTTACCCCTTTTCTTATAAAGCTTGAGCAAAACACGATTTCTGCCACTGTTCTGCGCGCTCAGCCACACCAGAATATCGAACAGCCCGCGATGGACGTTCTGCTTCAGCTTCCCGCCCCGACAGAAGAGAACCTCTCTCTTCTGAATGGTCTTGCCCGTTCTGTTGAGGTCACAGGTTATGTCACGCCTGATCTTTAATCTGCTCCTTCAGGCCACATGGCAAACACTTGAGATGGTGCTCATTTCAGGCTTTCTCGCCGTTGCCGGAGGGCTGCCTTTGGGTATTCTTCTGGTACTGACCGGCCCCTCCGGCCTGTCACCCATGCCGTGGCTGGCGCGCCCTCTGGGATTACTGACAGATGCAGTACGTGCTGTGCCGTTTATTATCCTGCTGGTTTTGCTTATTCCCTTAACACGCTTCATTGTTGGCACATCTCTGGGCACAACGGCAGCAATCGTACCTCTGGCTGTTGCCGCCATTCCTTACTTCGCACGCATTGCTGAGGTCTCGTTACGTGAAGTTGACCCTGGCCTTGTCGATGCGGTACGGGCCATGGGCGGCACACGCTGGATGGTGATACGCTATGTACTTCTGCCAGAAAGCCTCCCTGGTATGATTTCAGGGCTGACCGTCACTCTTGTCACGCTGGTTGGAGCATCAGCAATGGCTGGCACAATTGGTGCCGGAGGACTTGGAGACCTGGCTATTCGTTATGGTTACCAGCGCTTCAACACCACCATTATGTCTGGTGTCGTTGCCGTGCTTATTGTGCTGGTCACCGGGCTTCAGGCAATCGGCAACCTGCTGTCACGCAAAGCACGTCATGATGCAGCCGGTCACTGACATTACCGGCCCCAAAGACCTTTAAACACCCGGATGGTCTTTACCTGAAGCTATGGTCTCTTTCAAAAAGGCCACCAGCACACGAGGATGATTATATACCGGGTCACGGGCAGCATAGAGCAAAGTCACTCTTTCTTTTCGCACCAGGTCAATAAGCTGCCTTACATCCGGATCATATAATGCCAGCTCCTGCCGGTATTTTACCTGAAACTCATCCCAGTGCGCAGGGTCATGACCAAACCAGCGGCGCAGTTCAGACGAAGGCGCCACCCCCTTCAGCCACAGGTCCATTTTGAGATCTGCCTTGCGGATACCTCTTGGCCATAGCCGGTCTGTGAAAACACGCATACCGTCCTCTGAAGACGGTGAATCATAAACCCGTTTTAGTCTGATATCAGGAAGCATGGCATGCCCACCTCTTCTTCAATGTATAAAAATACATTACAGAGAAAAGTGTTTTTAATACCATTTAAAAATACAAAAGGGGCAGACGACTGGCCTGCCCCTTCTGCTTTAATATTTTTTCAAACACCTGACCGGCAGGATATAAAACCTGCCGGGCGAGTATATCAGGCGCGAAGAGTTGCAGCCTCGGCTGCTGTTTCTTCAACCGTATAGTGTGTGGTTTCTTTAATCTCAATTGAGAGAAGTGCAATGCTGTCAGCAGCGCGCTCACCCAGAGACAGAAGTGCATTACCTGAGGTCCAGCGCATGTCATGACCCTGGAAACCGTTCCAGCCATCAATGTCGTGCTCAACCAGGTGAGAAGTAACCTGACGCATTTTATTGCGTTCAAATACACTCACTTCACCAACAGCAATACCGAAATAACGACGATCATCAATAAATGGTCCGATCACGTCACTTGGGCGGCTTGCTCTGGTAACAATCCGAACGGCATTCACGCCACCCGGGATCATGAAAACTGCACGACCATTATGCTCACGGGCCTGACGAATAACCGCACCGCTTTCAGTGGTGAGATGCAGTTTTGTCTCTTTCGTCAGTGGCTGTGGCTCAGCCTGAACAACACGATTTGCTTTTTCTGCACGTGCTTCAATTTTACGATAAACAGGCTCAACAAAATCACGTGTTACGCCAAGCGGTGCAGCCGCATCATCCCAGGTCAGCTCACGTGTTTTTGCCATAGAAATAACAGCACTTTTCTGCGTGAACGCTCTGCGGTTACCTGTATCCAGATAACTTTCGGTTAAGGTGCCGTCAGCCATGATAACAGAATGCTGCTCGGTTTCGATATGATAATAGTCATAAGATGTAATTGACTTATCATAGAAAACTGAACGGCCATTCACGAGCATACGGGCTGGAATAAATTTACCATCAAAAAACAGGCAATGTTCAGCCGTAATCAGAAGATCTTTAAATGGTACACCCTTTTCAATCGCATCTTTCAGAATACGAACAGGGTAACCGGCTTCATCATCCGTCAGTTCAGGACGCACAGTGCAGTGTGCCTGACCTGCCCAGGTAACGCGCTGTGTGGCAGGCTGACCATTGTCATAAACCAGCACATCATCACCTGTTTCAAGCGCTTCAACCGCGGTCAGACCTGATGGTGTTCTGATCATTGAGCCTGCCAGGAAGCACACAACCGTATCATCACCGCCCGTAATCGATGCGTCGTCATCTGTTGCCGGATCGGTAAAATCTGAAGCTGTATAATAAGATCCGTCAGATTTCTGCCCTGTATGCAGATAAGTCAGAGTTTGGCCACTCTTACTTAAGACCTTAATAATACCGGTGCCATCATCAACCAGACTAACTTCACCGTATGAGTTGTCCAGGTTAATTGTGTCCTCTGGTGTAACATTGGTAAATGTCACATTACTCAGAGCATACGCATCAAGGGTCACTGTAGATGGTGTTGAACCAAAAGCGATAGTCAGCGGACCTGATGATGATAACGCGTTGGTGTTATTCAGTGTGCCACCATTGAGTGTAATGGTGCCAGACGGCAGTGTGCTCTGATCAAGGGTCAGATTTGTACCGCTGTCGATTGTAACAGAAGCATTACTATCAAGAGTAAGCTGCTGAAGCGTTACATCACCATTGCTGCCAAAAACAACATTCCCTTTTACAGTCCCGCCATCAAGAGAAGAGGTTGACGTGCCGGTTACGGTTGTTGTCTGACCGTCACTGCCAATAACCTTACTGGCATCGTTAAAGTCGGTAACCGGAACCGTCGTTGAAGCAGGGCTGACACGTGAAGAGGAGCTGTTGTCTGATGAAGACGTGCTACCAGTCGCTTTTGCACCTTCATCGAGCGTAAAGGTGTTGTTGGCATATGACGATGTGAAGTCTGAAACTTTGTAGTAAGAGCCGTCAGATTTCTGTGCCGTGTCAAACGTAGCCAGTACGTGCTGTGTTTTTGAATCCCATGAGTTGTAATAAACCAACTCAACAACGCCGTCTTTTACATCAATAAGCTTTTCTGTATCGCCGTTCTGACCATAATAGTCGCTGGTCACGTTAATGATGTCTTCAGGAGAAACATTCTTAAACGTCGCGTTGCTTAACGCCTGACCATTCAGCGAAACCGTATTAACGCCTGAGCCGGAAACAAAATTAACAGTCAGCGGACCAGAAGAGGCATATGCGTTGCTATCTGTCAGTGTGCCGCCGGCCATGTTAATTGTGCCAGATGGCAGCGTGCTCTGATCAAGGGTCAGGTTCGTGCCTGTGCCAATTGTTGCAGAAGCACCGTCAGCCAGTGTCAGCTGCTGCAGAGTAACATCGCCATTATTACCAAAAACAACGTTACCCTTCAGGGTCGCACCGTTCAGCGCTACAGACGACGTACCGGTTACAGTTGTTGTCTGACCGTCAGCACCAATAACCTTACTGGTATCTGTAAACTGATCGATAGAAACGGTTGATGATGAGGTGCTACCGGTCACCGAAGAGGAGCTGCTGTCTGATGAAGACGTGCTGCCAGTCGTCGAAGAGGAGCTGTTGTCTGATGAAGACGTGCTGCCAGTCGTCGAAGAGGAGCTGTTGTCTGATGAAGACGTGCT